>DATKFA010000001.1:0-3866 GCA_035511715.1 Candidatus Acidiferrum sp.
TTTCGCTACCAGCAGGAGCTGGAGCAGCGGCGCCGGATCATGGTCGGCGTCAACGAGTTCACGGTCGACGAGGAGGAGCCGATCGAGATCCTCCGGATCGACCCCAAACTCGAGAGCGAGCAGGCCGAGCGCGTCCGCGAGGTCCGCCGCAAGCGCGACCAGGCTAAGTGCACGAACGCATTGAGCAGCCTTCGCAAGGCAGCGGCAGGCACGGACAACCTGATGCCCTACATCCTCGAAGCCGTGCGGGCGTACGCCACCGAGGGCGAGATCATGCACACGCTCATCGAGGTGTTCGGCACCTACACCGAAACGGCTGTCGTGTGATGCCGACCGCCACCAAGCCGGTCCGGATCGTGGTCGCGAAGGTCGGGCTCGACGGCCATGACCGCGGGGTCAAGGTGGTCGCAAGGGCATTGCGCGATGCTGGCTACGAGGTGATCTACACGGGGCTGCGGCAGACGCCGGAGATGGTCGTCGACGCTGCCCTGCAGGAGGACGCCCAGGTCATCGGTCTGTCGATCCACTCGGGCGCGCACATGACGCTGTTCCCCGCGGTGGTCGATGAGCTCAAGCGGCGCGACGCGACCGACATCGTTGTGTTCGGCGGAGGCATCATCCCTGACGACGACATCGCAGCTCTGAAGAAGCGCGGCGTCGCCGAGATCTTCACGCCGGGCACGCCGCTGCAGGAGATCGTGGAGTGGCTGCGCAAGCGCTTTCCGGAGGGCGCGAAGACCTCCTAGCGACGGATCCCCACGAGCGAACGCCGATTCAGCTCGTCGTGACGATCGTTCCCGCGGCCTTGTCGTGCCAGGCCTGGCGCTGCGGGTCCCACAGCTGCCAGAGCCATCCGATCGCGCCGATGATGCAGATCGTGAAGCCGACCTCGAGGGTCCAGATGAAACCGCGGAGGACCGCCTTGCCTGCGGTCGGGTACTGGCCGGTCTGGATGTCTCGGACCTTGAACCCGAACACCATCATCCCGATGGACTGTCCGCGTGTGCTCCAGAAGTAGCCGAAGTACGCGAGGTCGACGATCAGGTTGACGATGCCGGCCACGCCCTGAGCCTTCTGAAGGACGGCGCCGACAATGGCGTTGATGACGATCAGGATGACGACGTCGATGAGACCGCCGACTATGCGCAGCCCGGGGCTCGCGAGGTTGCCGGGGACGGCCATTGCGCCGCCTCCCGCATAGGCCATAGGGGGCTGACCACCGGGAGGCATCATCGGGGGCTGACCGGGCGGTGGCGGAGGAGGCGTCGATCCGGGAGGCGGAGGAGGCATCGATCCGGGTGGTGGAGGAGGTGGGTTTTGCATGTTCGCGTATCATATTCGGGCTCTCCAACTGAGGCGTCAACATGGGCGCCAAAGTGCCGCACCAGGAAAGAACCTACTGAATGCAAATCAAGGCCTCGGCCCGTCAACCTCTCGGTAAGCGCTCGCGCCGCATGTTGCGGGAGGGCAAGCTGCCCGCGATCGTCTACGGTCACAACACCGAGGCGACCCCCATCACGCTGGACAAGCTCGAGTTCCAGAAGGTGTTCCTGAAGTCGGGCCGGACGCACCTGATCGACCTGGCCATCGATGGCCGCACGGAGAAGGTGCTGGTCCGGGAGATCCAGACCCACCCGCGCCGCCTCGGCCCCATCCACGTCGACTTCTACCAGGTCAACCTCCAGGAGACGATCGAGGTGGACGTTCCCGTGCATCTCGTCGGCGAGTCCGCCGCGGTCAAGCGGGGCGACGCCGACATCCTCCAGCCGATGCACTCGGTGCGGGTGGAGTGCCTGCCGTCCGACATTCCCGAGGCATTCGAGATCGACATCACGCCGCTCGAGGAGATCGACATGGAGCTGCGCGTCGCGGAGCTCAAGGTGCCTCGAGGCGTGACGGTCCTGGATGAGCCCGAGCAGCTCGTCGTCAAGATCGTGCCGAAGCGTGAGCTGAAGGTCGAAGAGGAGATCCCCGCCGCCGAGGCCGCTGTGCCGGCTGAGGGCGAAGCCGCAGCTGAGGGCGAGGCCGCCGCCGGCGAGGAAGCCGCCGAGTCCGAAGAATGATCGCAGCCGCGACTCGCGGCTCGGTCATCAATCTCGACAACTTCACCAGCAGTCTGGTGTGGATCGGCGTCGGGCTCGTGGTAATGGTTGCGTTCGTTTTCGCGGCCCGCTTCATCGCCCACTTCACGGGCGAGCAGCTTCGCAAGCGCCAGGTCCGCAGCGATATGGTCGTGGTCGGCCGCAGGGTCGTCACGGGCGCGGTGATCGTGATCGGAGTCTTCGCCGCTCTCGGCCTTGCCGCGCAGACGGCGAATGTCACGCTCTTCGGCCTCCTGATCGCGACGATCGTGGCCGCGCTGGGCGTGCAGGACCTGCTCCGCGACTACGTCTCTGGCTACTACGTCCTTTGGGAACACCACATCCGCGTCGGCGACCACATCGCATTCGACGGCCACGTCGGGGTCATCACCGAAGTTCGCCTGCGGGTCACGATCCTGAAAGCCGACGATGGCGACGTCGTCATCGTGCCGAACTCGGAGCTCTTCACGAAGCCGGTGACCATCCACGGGGTGACACCGAAAGAAGAAGAGGCTAGGAAAGAGCCCCCAGCGTAATCCGCCAAAGCGCTTCCAGCTTCTGGCCCTCGAGATCGGTCTCCTCGGCGATCAGCTCGCGCATCATCTTCGACGCACTGTCCACGTGGATCCCGTTCGCCACCTGCGTGGCGAGCGAACGCAGGTGATAGGTGTGGTCGGGTTTATCCGACGAGTCGTCGAGGCGGGCCTTCACCTGATCGAGCTGCACGAAGTCTGACCAGCGCTTGACCTCGGCGGCGCCGGTCTCGGGCGCGTCGGAGAGATGAAGGCAGTTGAGGCCGCCGTAGATTCCGTAGCGCTCGCGCAGCGAACCCGGGCGGGACTTCGCGATCTGCGTCTCGCCGAGGTCATAACGCATCAGGCCAAGGGCTTGAGGGTCGGCGGTGATCCGGCCGACGACGACCGGAAGCGCGGTCATGAAGTCGACGAGCCATGGAAAGAATGGGCGGCCCTGCAAGAAGTCGTAGTGGTCCTCGATGAGCTGCGCCGAGGGCTGGAACCACTCGAGCGATTCGATCCGCCAGTCGCGTTCGGACGAAAGCCAGCCCCAGATCCCCTCGCGCGCGGCGATGCGGTACGCGGAGTCGGGCTTGAAGATGAGCAGCGCGTCAGCCAACCGCGAAGAACCTCAGTTCGTCCGGACGATCTGACATTGGCGGCGTCTATTTTCCCGGCTTGCGGTCGCGCGGGTTGGGCTCATACACCT
The DNA here is from genome assembly GCA_035511715.1 of Candidatus Acidiferrum sp. Taxonomy (GTDB): domain Bacteria; phylum Chloroflexota; class Dormibacteria; order Dormibacterales; family Dormibacteraceae; genus 40CM-4-65-16. The sequence continues at coordinate 3,306 of DATKFA010000001.1, forward strand.
TGCGGCCCTTGAGCTTCGCCGGCATGTGCGCCTGGTCGGCGACCCCGCCCTCGTAGTCGTGTGCGTACCTGTAGTCGCGGCCGTAGCCCATTGATCGCATCAAGCCGGTCACGGCGTTGCGGAGATGCATGGGCACCGGCTCGTTGCCTGTTTCCTGGATGAGCTCGCGAGCGGCGCCGTACGAGGTGAGGGCGGAGTTGGACTTAGGCGCGAGCGCGAGATACAGGGCGGCCTCGGTGAGAGGCAGCACCGCCTCGGGCATGCCGACGAAGTGCGCGGCCTGCTGCGCCGCCATCGCGACGGACAGGGCCTGGGGGTCGGCGAGGCCGACATCTTCCGCGGCAAGGATGACGAGGCGCCGGGCGACGAACATGAGGTCCTCCCCGGCCTCGAGCATTCGGGCCATCCAGTAGACGGCCGCGTCGGGGTCGCTCCCGCGGACGCTCTTGATCAGGGCCGAGACGATGTCGTAGTGCTGATCGCCGGCGCGGTCGTAGAGGAGGTGTCGCTCCTGCATCGCGCGCTCGATCTGCTCGAGGCCGATGGTTGCCTCGCCGGCGA
>DATKFA010000002.1:0-10647 GCA_035511715.1 Candidatus Acidiferrum sp.
CCACCTTCGTGATCGGAGCCGTGATGACGGCGTGGACCCGCGTCAGCGAGGTGTTGCCGCCGCCGTCGGGGCGCAGAACCTTCGCGGACGTGGTCGAAGGTCAGGTGTGGATGTGGCGGCAGCCGCTGGTGCGCGCCGTCAGCCTGACGATCATCATCAACAACTGCGGCGCCAACGCGGTGTTTGCCGTCTACGTCCTCTATTTCGTGACGCGGGTCGGGATCACGCCCGCGCAGGTCGGCCTCATCTTCGCGGTCAGCGGAGCGAGCGCGCTGCTCGGCGCCCAGGTCGGACGCCCGCTGGTCGCGCGTGGGCGGCTTGGTCGCGTGATGGCCGTCGGCGCGGCCATGGTCGTGCTGGGCCAGACCGGGCCACTGGTCGCGTCATTCGTTCCCCGTCAGGTGACGCTCCCGGTCCTGCTCGTGTTCTCGGCGCTCTTGGGCAGCTCGCTGATGCTCTACAACATCAACCAGCAGACGATCCGGCAGGCTGTCACGCCGGACCGGCTGCTGGGCCGCGTGAACTCGGGGATCTTCGTGCTCGTGGCCCTTGCGGCGGTCATTGGGTCGCTGCTGGGCGGGACGATCGGGCAGGCGGTGGGCTTGCGCGCCGCGCTGGGGATCGGCGTGGCGATCGACCTTGTCAGCGCTCTACCGTCGATTTTCTCCACGCTGCGCAAGCTGCGCAGCGTCCCGGAGCTGGCTCTGGAGGGGTCTCCCGGTGGATGAGCAATCGACCCGTCGCTACATCGGCGCGCTGTCGAACCTGGACCGCGAGGGCGTCTTTCGCCTGAACCTCGGGGTGAGCTGGGTGTGCGTTCTGAATCCGAGCGACGCGACCGTCATGGAGATCAGACCGCTGATCGACGAGGCGTACCGGATCGCCGTCCGGAGGAATTCCGGTAGATGACGGTAGGCGCGATGACCGAGTTCGCGTCCCGGCCAGCCAGCACATGAAGTGCGTGCCAGGCGACCATCGCAATCCAGGTCCAGCCGCCGATGATCGCGATGCGCTGGAGGAAGCCCGTCGGTGCGTTGGGCCAGCGACCGGCGCCGTCCAGGGCCGAGGTCGTGGTCATCGCGATGAAGACGACGATGACGAGCACGCCGATCGCGGCTGAGTAGAGCGCCCAGCGGCGTCCGCCGTGTTGGGGCCCGAAATGCCACGCCATCACGAATGCGGCCGCGGGCAGGGACGTGAAGGCCACCAGTCCTGCCAGGCCGTGGATCATGCCGTGCGCCGTGTGCATCTGGACCGCGCCGGCCGGATAGCCGAGCGCGGGATCGGTCGAGAAGAAACCGGCCACGATGAGATCGATACCGAACGCGCCAATTAGAACCGGCCCGCCGATCGCCCCGCGCGTACCCTTGATGGCCCTGCGCAGTGCGATCGCGAACAGGAAGACGAGCGAGCCGCACACGACGAAGTTGCCCGCCTGCACCCAGCCGCCTGGCCCCGTTGCCAGCTGGCTGACGTAATGTCGCCACTGGCTGTAGTCGGGCCGCGTGGAACCTTCAAACAGGAAGACTGCGATGAATCCAAGAGGACCGACGATGCCCGCGTACAGAAGCCTTCTCATGCCCACCAAGCTATCGCCGGCGCGAAAGCGCGTCGTCAGCCCCAGGATCGATTTTCGACGTCCTCCCGAAGGAGGACTATGGGCTTACCCCGACCAGCTGTACGGCGCCGAGAACGCGCTCTTTCCCTGGTTGTGGAATTCCATCCCGAAGGCCTTGATAGTGGACGCCGTCGGCCGGCCGACCGTCAGCGTGGTGTTGGCAGGGTGCCCGACGCCAACCAGCTTGGTGGGCTCGCTCATCCCCTCCGGGATGTAATCCTCGACATCGATCGCGATCTCGTTGCCGATCTTCAGGTGGTGCTTGTGACCGCTGTCGCTGAACTCGATCGGCTTCTGTTCGATGCCGAGGACCTCACCGATCAGCGGCGCGAGAGCCCCCATAGGCCCGCCCATCTGGCCGGAGAAAACGCCCGCCAGCTTGTCGGCCTGCTCCTTTGACGCTCTGTCGTCGATGATCAGGCCCACGCGCCAGTTGCCGTCGAGCATCTTGGCCGGTGCGTCCGCCGCGACGGCCACCGAAAGGCCGGCGACGTCGACTCCGTCAACCTTGCCGCGGGTGATGTGAAATGCGAGCACGACCTGGCAGCGATCCTCCGTGCCCGGCGACGCAAAAGTCGTCACCGTGCAGGGGCATGCAAACGTGCAGTTGCAGTTCTCGAAATAAGTTCCCTCGACATTCCAGCTCATGGTCACACCTCCACCGGCATCCTTCCGAGAACCCACGAAGGGTACTACGATCCAGAGGTGAGCCCCGCTCCGCGCGGTCCGATGAAGATGCCGAAGCCGAACGAGGGCTCCAAGGCTGCGTTTGCGAAGGTTGTGCCGGACGAGCCCGGGATCACGCTCAAGCCGATGTTCGGGCAGCTGTCCGGTTTCGTGAACGGCAACATGTTCGTCGGCATCTTCGGCGACGAGCTGATACTGCGCCTGCCAGAGGACGAGATCGAAAGGGTCAAGAAGTCAGGGGGGCGCGATTTCGAGCCGATGGCCGGGCACAAGATGGGCGGCTACGTCGTCTACGAAGGCGCGTGGCAGAGCAGACCGCCGCGAGAGCTGATCAACCGTGCGCTCCAACACGCGCGCAAGCTGCCCGCCAAGAAACCGAAAAAGAAGTAGCTCCGGGCTAGTTTCTAGCGGCCCTTGCGGCGCTTGCTCCAGCCAGCGCTGGCGCGGGGTGTGCTCAAGTCGTCGGTCGTCTTGCGGGGGGCGGCGGCCGGCTGTTCGGCGACAGGCGCGGCAGCAGGTTCAGCAGGCGCCGGCTCCGGTTCGGCAGGAACCGTCGCCTGATGCTTGCCCATCGACACCCGACCGGTGAAGGTAGCGCCGTCCTGGACGGTCAGCCGCGCCACGCGGACGTCGCCTCCGATCAGCGACGCGTCGCTGCCGACGACGAGCCGGTTGTACGCGGTCACAGCCCCGCTCACCTTGCCGCTGCCTGCGATCTCGATGTCCCCGGTCGCCTCGAGCTCACCGTCGACGGTTCCCGAAACGCGCAGATCGCCCTCGATGTACAGCTGACCGACAAGTCGGTCACGAGGACCGAGGACTACCGAGTTGCGCTGACCATTTGAACCGTTTTCCAGCTTGTCCTCTGGGGGAGCTGGGACCGAGGTCGCGACTTTACTGGCCGGACGCCTGCTGCTCAAAATCGCCCATCCGCACATGACCGTTCAGCGTTGCGCCATCGTCGATCTGCAACCGCTTCACCTGGATGTCGCCCTGCAGGCGTGCGTTCCTGCCCAGGGTCAGCTTGTCGCGCGCGGTGACCGCGCCTTCGACCTGTCCCTTGAGCGTTACGTTCGCCCCTTCGAGCAACGCTCGCACGTTCGCACCCGATGCCACGTCGATGTTGCCGGTCACGCGGACCTCGCCCTGCACCTGACCATCGGCGTGGATCGAGCCGTCGTAGATCAGCTTGCCCTCGAGGATGTCACCCGGACCCATCGAGAACTGCTTGCGGCCGTCTTTCTTCACCTCGCCGTTGTCAGCAGAGGTTTGGCCTTCCGCTACCGCCTCCTGAACATCCATGCGGATACCCCCGACTTGGAATAAGCGACCCCGGCACCCCCGGAATCAGGCGCTAAAGGTTAGCCCAGAGCGACCACGATTTGACTACAGCGATGTTTAGAGATCGCCAGGCAACGATGTCTTGCTTACTCGCATTGATTCGATTGCGCGTTCGAATCCCGGCAGTGCGCGCTCGACCATCGAGTCGTTTGCGGTCAGCGAGAGACGGAACCATCCTGGTAATTCGAACATCCGACCGGGAAGCACGAAGACGTTTTCGTCCGCCAGCCTCTTTGTAAATTCGAGGTCGTCTGCGATCGGCGAGCGGACCAGCACGTAAAAGGTGCCTTCGGGGGTGATGGTTTCGTAGCCCATCTGGATCAGCGCCTTGATAACGACGTCACGTCTTCGCTGCATCGCGGGGACGTCGATGATCGCCTTCTCCAGGTCCTGCATCGCGTACTGCATCAGCGCGTTCGGATAGGTCCAGCCGAGAGCGGCCTGCGACACAAACAGCGCGGTCCTCAGCTCTTCGCGGTCGGGCATGGTCGGAGGCATGGCGATGTAACCGAGGCGCTGTCCGGGCGCGGTCAGGGTCTTGCCGTAGGTGTAGATGAGGAAGGAGCGGTCGTAGAACCTGACGGGCGAGTTGAACTCACGGCCGTCGAACAGGATGCGGTGATACGACTCGTCGCTGATGAGGTAGATCGTGCGATGCGACGCTTCGAGCACGTGCGTCAGCCGCTCGAGCTCTTCCTCGGTGAAGACGCGACCGGTCGGGTTGTGCGGGCTGTTGACGATGATCGCGCGGGTTTGCGGCGTGATGTGCCACTCGATCGCGTCGATCGGGAGCTCGAACTGCGGCGGCGTGATGTCGACACGCACCGCCTTCGCGCCGAGCGAGAGGATCATCGGGACGTAAAAGAACCAGGGCGGCGAGAGGTAGATGACCTCATCGCCCGGGTCGATGACAGCGCGCAACGTGGACGCGAGCGCGCCGAAGGCGCCGGTCGTCATCGCGATGTCCTGTGGGTCGAAGTCGATTCCGACCCGCGTGCGCAGCGACTCGACAGCGACCCTGACCGCCTTCGGGTCGTTGAACTTGTACGCGAACCAGTCCTTGTCCCGGGGTGCGGCCCACCTGACGAGCGCCTCCTCGATCTGAGGCAGCGGCATCTCCTGCGGATTCCCGAAGCGGAAGTCGCAAGCCTCCGGTCGCGTGACCCGCTGCGCATACATCTGATCGCCGACGTTTTCGAGCACCGGGTCGAGGTACTCGATCATGCTGCGGACCACGCGCGAGTAAGCGCTCATGTGAACTCACCCAACAAACCGCTTCCTGTCAGGCCCGTCGCGCGCGTGGCGACCGCGATGTAAGGCTCGTGGCCATAGCCGCGCTGCATCAGGTGCGGATGATCGCGAATTGCGATGCGCCAACCTTCGAGCTGGCTGCGGTGGCAGTCGATCGCGCGGAGCTTCATCATCACCTCGTCGGCGTCGAGGTCGATCACGACGTCGACGTGATCGTCGGCCTGGACCTCGAATCCGGCCCCTGATCCCGTCAGGCGCTGCGCCTCCTCGTAGAACTCGGAAACCTGCTGATCGACGGCCAGGTGGTACAGCCCGGGTCGCTCGCCTTCGGCCATCGCCGAGACGGCTGCATCCGTGCATGCCCCGATCGATATGTGGTCCGGATGCCCATACCCGCCGGTCGGCCCCCAACCCACGACGGCTCGCGGGCGCACCTTGGTCACCTCTTCCCAGATGCGCTGCGTGATCTCTTGCTGGTCTGCATCCTTGAGGCCGCCATCCGGGTAATCCCAGAGCTCCACACCGGCGAGGCCGAGCGCGGCGGCCGCGTCCTCGAGCTCTTTCGCCCGCATCTCGGGAAGGTCGGAAGGGCTCGCGCCCGGCGGCTTGCCCATCCACCCTTTCTCCCCATAGGTCGCGCAGATCAGGTGCGTGACGATTCCGTTGCGGGTGTGCCGCAGGATGATCCCGCCCGTGCCCATCGACTCGTCGTCGGGGTGCGCCATCACCACGAGCAGGCCTCCCTTCTGCTCATCCATGGGCACTCAGGGTATTCGGTCTTCGATCTCCCACGCGTGGTCGAGGGCGTGCCAGGCCGTACGTCGAGCCGCGTATGCGACGGGCCACTTCTCTTCGCGGTTCGGCTTGCTGAAGCTCTCGAGGATCGCCTTGCGATCGGATTTCTTCAGCCGCAGCCCGATCTTCTTGGCGTACTCGAGCTCCGCGCCCAGGACGTGCTCATACATCTCGTCGGTGTCGCGGCCACCGCCGCGCGGTCCTTTGCGGAGCTCCTTCGGCGCCTTCGCCCGCACGGTGTCCAGGTACTTCCAGCACGCCTCGACCAGGGCGAGCATCCGCGCCGTCTCGGACGCGGTCATTCGCTTCGACTCCTCGCGCGCGGGTATGGCGGGCGCGCCGAAGTCGGTAGTGGCGTTGCCCTTGAGCCGCTCGACGACGGTGAACGTCGGAGCTCCTTTGGGAAACTCCAAATGGGCAAGCTTTGCCACCTTCGCGTAGCGCGGCGCATAGGCCGCCAGATTGTCGAGGGCGCCGGCTTCATCTTTGCCGGACCGGCACCAACCCGGCCAGCCGGCGGCAGTCGCGAAGGTGCGCTTGCCGCCGACCTCTAGATAGACGCGAACCCGTGCCGCCACGCAGGCGAGATTAGCGGCTCGGCGCTCAGGTCTTCTCGGCCGCCTCCTGGGAGGCCGACTCGCCGGCCTCGTGCGCCGCCGACTCGTTGGACTGGCCGTTCCGGCCGGGGCCGCCTGGGTGGAAGGTGCCGTTGTTCTCGGCCGCTTCCTGCGCCGCGCTCTCGCCCGTCTCGTGGGCCGCGTTCTCGTTCGACTTGAAAGTCGGGCTAGGCGACGAGGCGGCGAGGACCGAGAGTGGCGTCCCGCCCGCAGACAGGTTGGCGCGCGCCGCGGCCGCGCCGACCAGCCCGCCGAAGACCAGCGCCGCAGTCACGACGGATGCGAAAAGAATGCCTCGAGTTCTGTGCATACACCGCATCATCGGCAGCCAACCTCAAAACGACCTTGGATTCCGATGTGAATATTGTTTTGCCAGCTTGAACCAGACCCTTCGATACTGCTTCGGATAGTCCGGACTATCCGGCTTTTTGGGGCGCGGGAATGCTTGATGGTCCGGACCATGGCAAAGCGCTCGAGCGTGTGGAGCGGGCGATGGGAATCGAACCCACGTAACCAGCTTGGAAGGCTGGCGCACTACCATTGTGCTACGCCCGCGTTGGTAGCCCGTACGGGATTCGAACCCGTGATCTCCGGCTTGAAAGGCCGGCGTCCTGGTCCACTAGACGAACGGGCCGCTCCCAGTCACGAAATTATTGCCGACCCGTTGCGGACCGAACCGTTGGTGGGCGGCGAGGGTTTCGAACCCCCGACCTCCAGCATGTCAAGCTGGCGCTCTTCCAGCTGAGCTAGCCGCCCGCGCGGAACGACCAAAACGAACGACTTATTGTAGGAGCGATGCCTCCATACATCGGCCGGCGCATGCGCCGCGTCGAAGACGAGCGACTCGTCACTGGGCGCGGGCGCTACGCAGGAGACATCAAGCTCGACGGGCTGGTCCATGTGGCCTTCGCGCGCTCGCCCCATCCCCACGCGCTCATCCGCGCCATCGACACCGCTGAGGCCAGGCAGATGCCCGGTGTGATAGCGGTCTGGACCGCCGACGACCTGACCGAAGCCTCATCCAGCCTCAGCGACTGGGGACCCGAAGACATGGTCTACAAAGCTCGGCCGATCCTCACTCGCGACAGGGTGAATTACGTCGGCGAAGCGTTCGCGGTCGTGGTCGCTGAGGCCGAGTATCAGGCAAGGGATGCAGCCGAGCGGGTGGCCGCGGAGCTCGACCCACTTCCCGCGGTCGGCGGCGTGACGACCGCGACCGCGAAAGACGCGCCCAGAGTCCACGAAGACATGGACGACAACTACGCGCGCAAGCACGTCACGCAGTTCGGTGACATCGAGAGCGCATTCGCGGAAGACAGCGTGACCGCAAGAGTTCACCTGACGACTGCCCGCATAGCGGGCGCCGCGATGGAGCCACGCGCGGTGAGCGCAAAGCCCGAGCCGGACGGCCTCACGTTGTGGACCTCGACGCAAAACATCTTCGGCGTGCGCGAAGCGGTGGCCGGTGCGCTCGATCTCGACGAAGCAAAGGTGAGGGTGTTGGCCGAGGACGTCGGCGGCGGCTTCGGCGCAAAGGGCTCGGCGTACGCCGAAGAGATCCTGACCGCCGCCACCGCGCACAAGCTGAAGAGACCCGCGCAGTGGGTGGCGACGAGAAGCGAGGATGGGGCCACCACCGCGCAGGCGCATGGCTCGGTCATCGATCTCGAGATCGCGTCCGACAGAGACGGCAAGCTCCGCGGAATCCGCGGCCTCCTGACCCACGACCTCGGCGCGTACGCCGGTTCGGGCGCGGGCCAGCCCGACCTCATCCTCATGCACATGATGTCGGCCTACGTCCTGCCCGCGATGGACGTGGAGGCCCGGCTCGTTTACACCAACGCCGTTCCCACCGGTTTTATCCGCGGCGGGGGCCGTCCCCTCGGCAACTACGCCATCGAAAGGGCGATGGACCGCCTGGCGCAGACGCTCGAGATCGAACCCGCCGAGCTCCGTCGCCGCAACCTGATCCAGCCCGACCAGATCCCGTACAAGACCGGATTCCCCGCGGGCCGCCGCGGTCTCGTCTACGACAGCGGCGACTATCCAGAGCTGCTCACGCTGACGCTGCAGAAGCTCGGCGACACGAACAGGATCGAAACCGGCGACGGACGTTTGATCGGAGTTGGCGTTGCCTGCTGCGTCGAGTCGACCTCGTTCGGTCGCGGCGAGCCTGCACGGCTGAGGGTCAGCAAGGACGGCTCCGCGCACCTCTGGGTCGGATCGACGCCGCAGGGCCAGGGCCACCAGACGATCGCCGCGCAGGTGGCAGCGGACCGGCTCGGCTGGCCGATCGAAAAGATCACCGTCACCGCCGGCGACACCCGCGACGTCCCTACCGCGGAGCTCACGGCGGGAAGCCGATCGGCGGTTCAGGTCGGCAACGCCACCGCCAGGGCGGGGACGGCGATGAGAAAGCTGATCCTCGAGCGCGCCGGCGAGGTGCTCGAAGCCGACCCTGTCGATCTTGTGATGAACGACGGCGTGATCGGCGTCAAGGGCGCACCCACCAAGAACGTCAAGGTGACCGAGGTCGTACCAACGGAAGGACTGGAAGTCCTCGAGACCTTCGACCCCAGTCGTGCACTCACGTTCTCGAGCGGTTGCCACGCCGCGGTGGTCGCCGTCGATCCCGAAACCGGCCAGGTCGAGGTCCTGCGCTACGTCATCGCCCATGACACCGGCAAGCCGATCAACGAGCTCCTGGTCGAAGGTCAGATGCACGGCGGCTACGCGCACGGCCTCGGCTACGCGCTGTTTGAGGCTGCGGTGTACGACACCGACGGCGGATTCCGCACCGCCAGCTTCCTCGACTACACGATCGTGAGCGCCGGTGAGGTCGGCGAGCCGGATCTCATCCACATCGAAACCCCGACCGACAGCAACCCAGAGGGATTCAAGGGTGCGGGCGAGAGCGGAACCATCCCTGTGCCGGCCGCGATCTCGGCGGCGGTCGAGGACGCGCTGCGCAAGCGCAAGCCTGACGCCGTAGTCGACCGCATTCCAATCACGTCCGACCGCATCGTCGAGATCCTCGCGAAATAGCCGCGACACAAGATCCACGGGCGACGACCCCTCCGATCAACGCCGGCGGCGTCGACTGGCGGCGCAACCTGGTCGCGCTCTGGTTTGCGGAGTTCACCGCGATCTTCGGTTTCAGCTTCGCCTTTCCTTTCCTCTCCATCTTTCTGAGCAAGGACCTCGGCGTGCATCCCGGCCGCGACCTGGACCTGTGGGTGGCCGCGTCGGCCAGCTCCTCCGGGCTTTCGATGGCCATCGCGAGTCCGATCTGGGGCATCCTTGGCGACCGCTACGGGCGCAAACCCATGCTGCTGCGCTCGATGCTCGGCGGCGCGATCACCGTCGGGCTCATCTTCTTCGCCCAGAATCCCGCGCAGCTGGTCGTGCTGCGGCTCCTGCAGGGCGCGACCAGCGGAACCGTCGCCGCGGCCACATCGTTGGTTGCGGCCGAAACGCCGCGGTCGAAGGTCGGGTGGGCGCTGGGCGTGGTCACGTCCGCGGTCGCGCTCGGCAGCGCGATCGGGCCGGTCGTCGGCGGAATAGCGGGATCGCTGTTCGGCCTCCGACTCGTGTTTCTCGGAGGCGGAATCCTTCTGCTGCTGTCGCTCATCCCGGTCGTGATAATCGTCCGCGAGAGCCCGCGAGTCCGGCGCCCGGGACCGCGCGTGAGCACGCTCGCGCTCATCGACGAACGGCCGGGACTGCGCCACTCGCTCTCGGTGCTGATCGGCGCTCAGGGGTTGATCAGCGTCTGCAACTCAGCAGCCCAGCAGCTGGTCGTCCTGCGCCTGCTCGAGATGCTGACCAGCAGCGTCTCGGCCGTGAGCGGAATCGGGTTCGGGCTTGCAGGGATCGCGAGCAGCGGGGCCGCGATCGGCTACACCCGTATCACGAAACGACTCGGGTACGTACGCACAGCGGCCGCGGCCGCGGCGCTCGTAGCCGTCGCGGTCGGGATCATGGGGATCGCGCCCTGGCCCGCGCTCGTCGTGGCCGGAATCGGGCTGAACGGCCTGTTCAGCGGCGTCGTGATCCCGGCGACCGCGAGCATGATCGGACTCGAGACGCCGCAAGAGGCGCAGAGCACGGTCTTCGGTTTCAATGCGAGCTCGGTGGCGTTCGGGTTTTTCCTCGGACCGCTCATCGCTGGCACGGTCGCGGCCGAAGCGGGCGTGACGGCGGCGCTGCTCGTGATCGGCGTCCTCGCGCTTGTGCTCGCGGGTGTCATCGCAGCCGGCGCGCGCGAACCCGCGCGCTGATGCCCATTCGACCGCGGCGTTCCTAGAGCGCTACTCCGGACGCCTGAGTCCGAGCATT
>DATKFA010000003.1:0-2652 GCA_035511715.1 Candidatus Acidiferrum sp.
CGGCCACCTGCGCACCGACCGTGGTCTTCACCTTCCACACATTGCCAACGAGCTCTGCCTTGACTTCCGTCATTGGATTTCCAAACAGAGAATTTTGCGAGCTTCGTCCACCGAGGCGACGGGGCGGCCCACGTCCGTGGCCAGGCGGGCCGCCTTTTCCACCAGGTCGCCGTTGCTCGCCGCCATCCTTTCCTTCGCGATGTAGAAGTTGTCTTCCAGGCCGACCCGGACGTTCCCGCCCATCGCAAGCGCTGACGCCACCAGCGCCCATTGGTTGAGGCCGATGCCGATCACCTGCCACAGCGAACCGTCCGGCAGCGTGTCGACCTGGTTCTGCAGGTGCCTGGTCGTCCCCGGGATGCCACCCAGGACGCCCATGATCAGGCTGAACTGGTACGGCGCACGCAGCACGCCCATGTCGATTAGCGGCCCCGTGTTGGCGATGTGCCCGGTGTCGAAGCACTCGAGCTCCGGCCGCACGCCGGCCTCGTTCATGGCGTCAAGAAAGAACTGGATGTCTCGAAACGGGTTCGCGAAGACATGGTCGTGATAGAACGCCTTCTTCTTCGACGAGTAGATCGCGTAGTTCATCGAGCCCATGTTCAGCGCGCCGATGTCGGGCTTGAGCTCGCGGATGTGGGCGATTCGGTCTTCTGCAGGTACGCCGACAGCTCCCGTGGAGAAGTTGACGATCACGTCGGTGCGCGCCCGAACCTCACTCAGGATCTCGCCAAATGTCTCGACGCTCCAGTCCGGTCCGCCCTTGGGCGTACGCGCGTGGATGTGAACGATCGAGGCGCCGGCGTCGGCGGATCGCTTCGCCTCTTCCGCAATCTCTTTCGGTGTGTACGGAATCGCCGGACATTGTTCGCGAGTCGCCAGCACGCCGGTCAGCGCGGCGGTGATGACGACCGGTGTCTTAGGGGCCCCCGCGAAATCGCGCCGCAGGCTCTGATTTCGCGGGGATCTCATACCGGTATGTTCCCGTGCTTGCGCCAGGGACGGTCGATCTTCTTGTCGCGCGCCTGCTCGATGCCATTGATGATCACGCGGCGCGTCTCCGACGGGTCGATCACGTCGTCGATCATCGCCCAACCCGCCGCCAGATACGGGTCGATCTGCTTGCGGATCGTCTCGATCAGCTGGGCACGCGTGGCCTCCGGGTTGTCCGAGGCCTCGACCTGCTTGTTGAAGATGATGTTGACCGCGCCCTCGGGACCCATCACCGAGATCTCGGCGAAGGGCCAGGCGACGATCGTGTCGGGCTGGTAGCCCTTGCCGTTCATCACGTAGTAGCCCGCGCCGTAGGCCTTGCGCATGATGACGGTGACCTTGGGCACGGTTGCTTCTGAGGTCGCGTACAGCATCTTCGCCCCGTGGCGAATGATGCCTTCCTTCTCCACCTGCGATCCGACGAGGAAACCCGGCACGTCCATGAGGTACACGAGCGGCACGTTGAACGCGTCGCACATGCGGATGAACCTGGCGGCCTTGTCCGCGGCGTCGGAATCGAGCGCGCCGCCTTTCTGCATCGGCTGGTTCGCCACCACGCCGACGGCGTGGCCGCCCGCCCGCGCGAAGCCGATGACGATGTTCTTCGCCCACGTCGGCTTGATCTCGAACCACGAGTCGCGGTCGAACACAGCCTTGATGACCTTGCGCACGTCGTAGGCCGAGCGCGGATTGACCGGGACGATCTTGTCGAGCCCTTCGACGGCGCGATCGGCCGGATCACCTGTTTCGACGAACGGCGGCCGCTCCAGGTTGCTCGAGGGCAGGTAAGACAGAAACCGGCGGACCGTTTCGATGCAGTCGCCGTCGTTCTCGACCTCGTTGTCCCCCACTCCCGACTCGTAGCAGTGCACCTGCGACCCACCCATGTCGTGGTCGGTCACCTCCTCGCCGGTCGCCGCTTTGACCAGGCGCGCGCCGCCGAGGGCCATCGACGACGTGCCCTTGACCATCGGCACGAAGTCGGCGAGGCCCGGGATGTAGGCGGTGCCGGCTGCGCACGGCCCGAGCATCGCGGCGACCTGCGGGATGACTCCGGACATGTGGACCTGCTCGGCGAAGAGCCACCCTGTGCCGGCGAACGTCGATCCGGCGGCTTCCTGGATGCGGGCGCCCGCCGAATCGAGAAGCCAGACGATCGGCTTGCGATAACGCAGGGCCAGCTCTCGCACCCGCGCGGCCTTGAACTGCTCACCCACAGCGCCCATCGATCCCGCCATCACCGTGAAGTCGTAGGCGATCACCCACACCTGGCGGCCGTCGACGTTGCCGTGTCCGGTGACGACGCCGTCCGCGGGCGCGTCGTCCGATCCGTCGCGCGACTGCGCAAGCAGGCCGAGCTCGACAAACGTTCCGGCGTCGAACAGGAGGTCGATGCGCTCGCGGGCGGTCAGCTTGCCCCGCTCGTGCTGCCTGGCGATCTTCTCGGCGCCGCCCATGGCGAGGTTCTTCTTTCGCTTCGCGCTCAGCCCGTCGACCCTCGCCTGATATTCGTCCGTCACGACGCCGATTCTATTTGCCCACCAGCAGGTCTTCCCGGTCCCGCCAGCGGTCGAGGAAGCGATAGGTGTTGCGTTTGGAGAGCCGCTCGCGTTCGGCCGGCTCGGTCGATTCCCAGAGCCGGTGTTCGTGTCGCTCGAG
>DATKFA010000004.1:0-4057 GCA_035511715.1 Candidatus Acidiferrum sp.
AAGCCTGTTGCGCCGGCGGGTAGGAGGTCGTACGTCCTCCCGCCGGCGTACGGCACGAGCTCCCACGTCGTGATGAGCGAACCGTCGAGCTGATCGCCCGCGCGTAGATCGCCGGCCTGACGCCCATCGGCGGTGCGATGACCCGGTGAGACCAGCAGCTCACGGCCGTCGGCCAGCACGAGATGCACCATTCGATGCCCTATCGGCGCCTCCATGCTTCCAACCTCGCCCACCGGCGCGGCAATGCGCGAGCCGTCCGCGGCCTGAGTCCAAACGATCGTCCCCACACGAACGTCAGTGACACGTATCGAGCCACTGGGTGTCGAGATCCGAGTCGATGCGGCAAGGCAGATGGGACATGGGGGCGGGCCAGAGGCCGCGCGCGACGAGATCGTGACGGCGCCATCGACGCTCACCATGCCGTGAACCTGCTCGTAACCCGTCGTCGAGCGGGCGCGGTAGTCGAACACGTACGCGCCGCCGCTATACGTTTCGGTCAGCATCAGGGCTCGGAGCAGCTTCCAGGCCCGATACACCGTCAGCTTTTGCGCGTCGGTCAGATCTCCGGCTGGCAGGTGCTCATGCGCCACGATGGCTGCATAAGTTTCTGTGTCGGCTTTGATGGTCGGATAGGTCGCGATCGCGTTCTGCTCCTCGCCTCCCTCGCGGACGATCGGATAGAAGTCGGGGTCGCAGTACACGGGCGGCCCGACCGAATCCATGACCGCGAACTTGAGCTCAGGCACCGTCGGCGGGGTGCCTGGGACCGGTCCCGGCCTGGCTGAGCCGCAGGCAACGGTGGCGAGCAAGGCCAGAGCGACGAAGAACCTCATCTGAGAGACACCACGCAATTCACTTGCAATTCGTAACGGGATGTCCCAAACCGGCTTGCTGCCTACGTGAATAAGCAAGCAAATCGAGCAACGGCGCCAAGCTCAAATCCAAAGGAGACGCAACCGAAATGGAAGCCAGGGCATCATTCGACAGCCGGAGCTCGACTCGCGCTCTCATCGTCCTGATGGTCGCAATCCTCGCTGCATTGGTGGTCGGCGGCACCAGCGGCTACATCGTCCGCGCGCTGACGTACTCGGCGTCCACAACGGCCACAACTCAAGTCCATAGGCCGTTCGTCGTCGAGCAGGCCCCCTACCAGGCACCCACGCCCTCACCAGCGCCTCAGCCAATCTATGACCCCAAGGGATATCCGGTTCCCTACTAGCCGGGCACAGACTGTTGCAGATGGTGGCAGGGCAAGCGGCGAGCGCGGTTCAGCCAGTGAACGAGCAGGCCTTTACCGACCTGCTCGCACCGCTCGTCCAACCTGGCTATCGACTGGCGTGCGCGATGCTCCACGACTCGCAGCTCGCCGAGGACGTTGTTCAGGAGGCGTCGCTGATCGCGTGGCGGAAGATCAAACGGCTCGAGGATCGCAGCAGGGCACGTGCTTGGTTCCTGGGAATCGTGGCCAACGAATGCCGAAATGCAAGGCGGCGGCGATGGTGGCGAGGCGTCACGTTCGGCGTCCCTCCCACGCTGTCTGTCGCCTCCGGCGAAGACAAGTGGGTCAGCGATGCCGACGTGCGCGACGCGCTCCGCCGGCTGTCACATGAAGACCAGCTGGTCGTGAGCCTGTACTTCTATCTGGACATGCCTCTGGACGAGGTGGCCACCGTGCTCGGGACGAAAGTTGAGGCGGCCCGTAAACGCCTCTACCGCGCCATTCACCGAATGCGACCCGATCTCGCGGTCGAGGAGGCCCTCCGATGAGTCTTCGCAGCCAGATCCAACACGCCATCGATGATGTCGCGCCGCCCGCGCCGATGCTGGAGCGGAGGGTCAAGGCCTTCGTGTTGACCGACGAGCGTGACCGTAAGCACCTCATCCCGAGGCGGCAGCCGCGTTGGGTCGCGCCCCTCGGACTGATCGCCGCCGCGCTCGTGCTTGCGTTGGTCGCGGGACTGTTCATCGGCGGCCGGTTCTGGCGAACGCAAAACGCCGCCCCTGCGGCCATCAGTCAGAACGAGCTGAACAGCCTCGAAGGACGGCCGTTGCTCTACCCGTCACTAGGGGAAGGAGCGCCGTGCCCGACGACCGCGCCGGCCCTGAACCAGGGACTCGGGATGGTCGTGGGGGCCGGACCGGTCTACCTCGTAAACGGCGATATCTATGAGCAAGGCGACTGGGGTTACTGGGTCAACCTTGGCTTCTCGTACTACCCCATCACATCACCCGGCGCCGTTCTGATCCGTGCGAGAGATTTGA
Organism: Candidatus Acidiferrum sp.; assembly: GCA_035511715.1. Lineage (GTDB taxonomy): Bacteria > Chloroflexota > Dormibacteria > Dormibacterales > Dormibacteraceae > 40CM-4-65-16. The sequence continues at coordinate 2,263 of DATKFA010000004.1, forward strand.
AAGCCGATGCGCAGGTTGCTTTTGCAACGTACCCTCTCGCGCCGACCGCCATAAACGCAGCCGGACCGGTGCTCGGCACCGCCGATGTCGTCAACCACCGCGTGCAGTTGCGGGCGGAGGCCGCGTTTCCCGACCCGTGGCACGTGAAGCCGATCGACAAGAAAGGAGACATTCCTAACCTCTACGTTCTCTTCGGGATGCAGAGAGGCAGCTCTGGCTGCGTTGGGTTTCAGATCGACGGACCTAACTTCACCGAGAACTTCGTGATCAATCCCGCTGTTCCCGGACTCTGACTGACACAAACCCTGCTCCTGGCGACGTGAATAGGCAAGCGAATCGAACAACGGCGCCAAAGATTCGCAAGCAAATGATCGAGAAGGAGCATTCACCACATGCAAGCCAGCGCCTCATTCCGCAGACCTCAACTCTCGAGCGCCGTTTTGCGTATGTTCATCGTCGCCGCACTGCTCTCAGCATTTGTGCTGGGCGGCACAGGCGGTTACCTGGTCAGGGGCTTGAGTTCGTCGCCGGCGACCACGACGCTGACCACTACAACGACCAGGACGTTTGGCTCGTGCCCCGCCGGCAGCCACGCCGTTGTCTATTACATCTCGTACACGGCGAAAAGCTGGACCTGCGTGGAGGGCGCAGTCGCCCCGCAACCTTCCGTCACGGAGCCCGTGCCGTACTCCGGACCCACCGGCGCCTCGTGCGACCGAGGGTCGTGCCTGGCCGCGTCACCCGCGCCCGAGCCTATTCGGGACCCGTCCGGAAACGTCGTTCCGATCTGAAGGAGAACAGACTGCTGCAGCGAGTGGCGAGCGAGCCGGTAGTGGTGGTCGAGCGAGTGAACGAGCAGTCCTTCGCGGACCTGCTCGTTCCACTCGTGCAGCCTGCGTACCGCCTCGCTTCCGCGTTGCTCCACGACGGCCCGGCGGCCGAGGACGTGGTCCAGGACGCATCGGTCATCGCCTGGCGCAAGTTCGGGCGGCTCGGTGATCGGAGCCGGCTTAGGGCGTGGTTCCTGGGCATCGTGGCCAATGAGTGCCGCAACGCCAAGCGACGACGGTGGTTCACGTCGGTGGGCCTCGGACTCCCAAGCGTGTTGGCTGTGGCGTCGGGCGACAACCGCATCGTGGACCGGGCCGACCTGCGTCAGGCGCTGCGCCAGCTTCCCTATGAGGACCGCCTGGTCGTGACGCTTTATTTCTATCTCGACATGCCGCTGACGGAGATCGCCGGCGTGGCGGGCACGTCGGTCGGGGCTGCCCGGTCTCGGCTGTACCGGGCGATCCGTCGCCTTCGGCCCGACCTGGTGATCGAGGAGGCGCTCAAATGAGCCTGCGCACAGATATCCAGGACGCGATCGATGAGGTCACACCGCCGGCTCCAGGTCTGGAGCATCAGGTCAGAGCGTTGGTGGTTGCCGACGGAAAGGATCGAAGAGTGAGCCTGCATGCTCATCGTCATTCGGTGTGGGGCGCCAGCTTACGCAGCTCGGGTGCGCTGGTGGCCGCTGGGCTTGTGGTCGCGCTGATGGCGGGCCTGGTGATTGGTGGGCGGTTGACGCGCGACACGAGCAACGGTCAGATCTCCCAGGCCGCGATCGGCCAGTCAGAGTTGCACAGCCTTGAGTCCCGACCGAATGTGCTGCCCCAGCTGCAGCCAGGAGCAACCTGTCCATTTTCGCGAGGGACCTCCGAAGTCCACGACTCGCACCTCAAAGGTGCTGTCATCGGTCAGGGGCCTGTGTACCTGTACGACGCCTGGACGGATGCCACCACCGGCCAGGGCG
>DATKFA010000005.1:0-2795 GCA_035511715.1 Candidatus Acidiferrum sp.
TGGGTGGCACGTGGGAAGTCAACATCGGCCAGATCTACACGACGCTCCAGCGCCTGGAGCGGGACGGCTGGGTTCGGCCGGTCGGGTCGCGCGGCGATCGCGGAAAGCTGCTCTACGAGCTCTCGGAGATCGGTCGTAAACAGCTCGCTGATTGGCTGGCGCAGCCTGACTCAGGGCCCCAACAGCTGCACGAAGACATCTACGTCAAGCTCCTGCTCGCCACTCGGGTGGCGAACGGCGGCCTGCCCGCGCTGCTGGCCCGACAGAAGCGCGCATACCTGCAGCGACTGCGCGACCTCAACCAGCTCGAGGAGCGGGCGCGACGCGACGGACGTAACGACCTGGCGCGGCTCGTACGCGGCGCCTTACTTCACACGGAGGCTGATTTGAAATGGGTGGACGACCTGATGGAAGACGTGCATGGTGGGAAAGCGCGATGAGCGAGCTGGTCCGAGTTACCGACGTCACCAAGGTGTACCAGGGCGGGATCACGGGAGCGCTGAACGGAGTCTCGCTCAGCGTCGAGCAGGGCGAATTCACGGCCGTGATGGGACCGTCGGGCAGTGGCAAATCGACGCTGCTCAACCTCATCGCCGGTCTTGACCGGCCGACATCGGGCAGCGTGCTGGTCCGGGGAATCGAGCTCGGCCGCCTCGGCGAGTCCGGGCTGGCGCGATTCCGGCGCGACCACGTCGGATTCGTCTTCCAGTTCTTTCACCTCCTCCCCAACCTGACCGCGCTCGAGAACGTCCTCATCCCCGCCCAGCTGAAGGGGCGCGAAAGCGCCGACGCCAGGGGACGCAAGCTGCTCGAAACCCTTGGCATCCCCGAAGTCGCGGATCGGTATCCGGCGAAGCTCAGCGGCGGCCAGCAGCAGCGTGTGGCCATAGCGCGGGCGCTGATCAACAACCCGACCCTGCTGCTCGCCGACGAACCCACAGGCGCGCTCGACACGCACAGCGGAGACCAGGTGATGGATCTCCTCGCCCACCTTCATCGTGGCGGACAGACGATTCTTCTGGTCACCCACGACGCCAAGCTCGCCACGCGACATGCCTCGCGGGTCGTGAGCGTGATGGACGGCAAGATCGTCGACGACGCCCGGCTCGAGACCACCGAGCGGCCCGCGGCAGACGTGGTCCGCGTCCGCGGCGAGGAGTAGTCGCGATGACCGCCATCATGGTCAAAGCGATCACCGACCTCAAGCGGCGGCGCCTCCAGGCGGCGGTGATCTTCGCCACGACCCTGCTCGCCGTGGGCACCGGGACCATGGCGCTCACCCTCCTGTCCCAGACCCACGATCCGTACCAGACCGCCTTCGAGGCGCAGCAAGGCGCGCATCTGCAGGTTGCCTTCGACAGCCGCACCGATCCTCGGGCGCTTGCCGGAACCGCGCAGCTTCTCGGCGCGACGGCATCCGGCGGGCCGTACCCTGCCACCTCGCTGCAGTTCCAGGCCGGCAGCCGCAAGTTCTCCATGGACACGTTCGGCCGGGACAACGCAGGCGGGCCCGTGGAGCAGCTTCGCGTCACCTCGGGCCGATGGCCGAGCTCCACCGACGAGATCGCGCTCACGCGATCGTTCTCGGAGCTCAACAACATCCCGATTGGCCAGAGGCTCAAGGTCGTAAGCGTCGCGTCGGAGCCTGTGCTCACAGTCGTGGCGCGAGTCGTCGACATCGACGAGGGAAGCGCGGACCTCAGCAGCCAGCACGCGTGGATGCTCAGCTCCGCCATACCCGCCGTGACCGGCAAGAACACTGCCTTCTACCTGATGACGTACCGGTTCGCCACAGACCCTTCGAGCGCGCAGCTGCAGGCTGATGTCGATCGACTCCGCGCCACCCTTCCTCCGGGCAGCGTCACCGGCGGCGTCAACTACATCGAGGTTCGCAACATCTTCAACATCACGAACCAGATCGTCACCAGCGTGCTGATCGCGTTCAGCGTCTTCGCCCTCGCGGCCACCGCCGCCATCGTGGCCAACCTGGTGACCGGCATCGTCCTCTCCGCATATCGCGAGATCGGAATCATGAAGGCGATCGGCTTCACGCCCCGCCAGGTGGTGGCGGTCTTCGAGCTCCAGATCCTGATCCCGGCCGCAGCTGCGTGCCTGGTCGGCATCCCGGCCGGGACGCTGGCCAGCCAACCCCTGCTGGCCAACAGCTCGCACGCACTCGGTCTTGCGTACACCCCAACCTTCTCGATCGGACTCGACCTGGCCAGCCTCGCAGGCGCACTGCTCGTGGTCGCTTTGGCGGCGCTGGTCCCGGCATTTCGCGCCGGGCTGCTCAAGCCGGTGGTTGTCATCGCCAACGCGAGCGCGCCGCGCGGGCAGAGCGGACGCGGCCTGCGCCGGTTCGCAGCCCGGCTGCGGCTCCCGCGACCTGTCGTCATCGGCCTTGGCGACGCGTTCGCGCGGCCGGCTCGCGCCGCTTTGACCCTGGTGGCGATTCTTCTTGGCGTCGCGACCATCACCGTCGCTCTCGGCTTGCCGAGGAGCTTCACGGCGATCAACAACAGCGAGACAAACGCCGGGAACGTGGACGTGGTAGTCCGCAAGAGTCCTGCCCTCTCCGATGCTGACGCTCTGGCCGTCATCAACGCCCAGCCCACAACGGCGCGCGTGGTCGCAGAGACCGGAGAGAACTTCAACGTGCCTGGGATCGGTGATCCCGTCAACGCGCGGATCTTCCGCGGCGATTCATCGCACCTCGGTTACATGATCGTCACGGGGCGATGGTTCAACGGGCCGGGCGAGGTGCTCGCCCCGAAGGCGCTGCTTCAGGACGCGCA
>DATKFA010000006.1:0-2945 GCA_035511715.1 Candidatus Acidiferrum sp.
TTGGTCGACGTGCTGGCCCACAGCGGTCGCTGCGTCCGCGCTCCCGCCTTCTTCAGCCTTTCCCAACGGGGACCGCTGAACAGCTTGCCGAACTTCTCGTAGGCGACCTTGGAGTTGGCGATGGCGGCCTTGCCATACAGGCGCTCCAGGGACTGCTTCTCTCGCGGGTCGGGGGTCGCGCTGATCTTCTCCGCGAGCCGCTTGTCCACCTTGGTGTCGACGCGGCTCACGAAGAAGCTCGCAACGCTGGCGACCCTAGCGAGGTCGCCGCCCTTGCCGTGCAGCGCCTCCAGGCCCGACAGGTACGCGTCCACGACCTCGGCGTAGCGATCCACGGAAAAGATCAGCGTGACATTGATGTTGTGACCCTTCGAGATCTGGTCGGCGATGGCGGGTAATCCTTCCTTGGTCGCGGGGATCTTGACCATCACGTTGGGACGGCGGCAGCGGTCGTGGAGGTCCTCGGCCCACTTGATCGTCTGCCGGGTGTTGTTGGCGACAGTCGGCGAGACCTCGATCGAAACGAACCCGTCCTTACCTTTCGTCTTGTCATAGACCGGCCGGAAGGTGTCCGCGGCGGCCTGGATGTCCTCGACCATCAGCTCCCACAGCATGTCCGCGGGCCGCTTCTTCGCCCGGACCAGCTGCACCATCGCCTCGTCGTAGTCGGTCGAGCCGCTGACGGCCTTCTCGAAGATCGTCGGGTTGGACGTGACTCCGGTCAGCCCCTCGTCGCGCAACCGCGCGAGCTCGCCGGAGGTGATGAGCTGGCGGCGGATGTTGTCGAGCCAGAGCGACTGGCCCTGCTCGCGCAGCTCCTTGATGGCCCCGGCCATCATTTGGAGCCCACGAGCTTGGTCGCGGCGGCGACGATGTGCCGGCTCGATATGCCGGCCGCGTTCATCAGCTCCTCGGGCTTGCCCGACGTCGGCAGGCCCCTCACCGCGAGGTGGGCCACCCGCGGAGCAGGATCCATCGCCAGCGCTTCGAGCACCGCCGCGCCGATGCCCCCCTCGGGGTAGTGATCCTCGACGATCACGAATCGACCCTTCGTGACGCGCGCCGCCTCGCGCAGCGTCTTCACGTCGACCGGCTTGACCGAGTAGAGGTCGATGACACGCGCGGGGATCTTCTTCGCCGCCAGCGCGTCGGCGGCGGCGAGGCAGCTGTGCAGGGTCACACCGGCGCCGATCAGCGCCACCTTGTCCTTCGCGCTCTGCCGCACGACCTTCGAGCCGCCGATCTTGAAGGACTCGTTGGGTCCGTAGAGCGTCGGGTAGGCGCCCCGGGTCGTGCGCATGAACACGATGCCCGGCGTCTCGGCCATGATCCGCGTCAGCCTGGCGGTCTGGTTGGGGTCGCTCGGGTAGAGCACCGTCGAGCTGTGGATCGCGCGCATGGACGCGAGATCTTCTAGCGCCATCTGCGAGGGTCCGTCCTGGCCGATCTCCGTGCCTGCGTGCGACCCGACCAGCCGGATGTGGGCCTGCGAGATGGCCGCCATGCGGATGAAGTCGTACGCGCGCGCAAAGAACGCGGCGAACGTCGACGCGAACGGAATGTAGCCACGTACGCTCATCCCCACCGCCGTCGCGACGAGCTGCTGCTCGGCGATGAACATCTCGAAGAACCGATCGGGATGCGCGTGCGCGAACTCGTCGGCGTGTGTCGAGTTGGAGACCTCGCCGTCCATCGCGACGACCTCGGGGATGGACGCCAGCGCCAGCAGGGCGTCGCCGTATGCCTTGCGCGTCGGGACCTTGTCTTCCTTCTTGTAGGTGGGAAGCACCGGCTCTGTCGCGGCCGGTCGCTTCGGACCCGCGCCTCGCTCCGGCTTCTGCGTCTTGACCTTGAGGTTGCGGATTCCGCCAAGCTCTTTGATCGCGCGCTCGGCCATGTCCGGCGGCAGCGCCTTGCCGTGCCAGCCGTCCTTGTTCTCGATCTCGGAGAACCCCTTGCCCTTGATCGTCCGGGCGATGATCACGGTCGGCTTGTCGGCGTTCGACAACGCCTCGCCGTAGGCGCGGTCGATCGCCCCCATCTCGTGGCCGTCGATCACGATCGCGGTGCAGCCGAACGCCTCCACCCGGCGGCGGTAGACGTCGAGCTGCCACTCGTACTCGGTCGGCCCCCGCTGGCCGAGGCGGTTGATGTCCCAGATCGCCGTGAGGTTGGAGAGGTTGTAGTGGCCGGCCTTGTCGACCGCTTCCCAGATCGAGCCCTCGGCGAGCTCGGAGTCGCCGCACAGGACCCACACGTGGTACGGCAGCTTGTCGAGGTACTTGCCTGCGAGCGCGACGCCCACTCCGATCGGTAGTCCCTGGCCGAGCGACCCGGTGGCGACGTCGACCCACGGGATGGCTGGCGTCGGGTGGCCCTGGAGCCTCGAACCGAACTTGCGGAACGTCATCAGCTCCTGGTCGGTGATGGCGCCGACGGCCTTGAACATCGCGTAGCAAAGCGGCGACGCATGGCCCTTGGAGTAGATCAGGTGGTCGTTGTTCGCATCCTTCGGCCGGTTCCAGTCGTACTGGAGGTGCCGAGAGATGAGGACGGCGATGAGGTCGGCTGCAGACATCGACGAGGTCGGGTGACCCGACCCCGCGGCGGTGCTGCAGCGGATGGAGTCCACCCGGAGCTGCTGGCCGAGCTGACGCGCAAACTCGAGGTCGGTGGTCGCAATGGTTTCTGTGACGGCCATGTCACTCCTTGCGAACGCGCCCCCAAAAAGGGGCGAAACGGGCTGCTTTCTCTAAGTCTATCGAGCGCTTGCCAGGCGCTCGACCTCGGTGACCATCCCGTCCAGAATCTTCAGCCCCGCGACCCAGAAGCCTGGGTCGGTGATGTCCATCCCGATTCGCCTGACCAGCTCATCCGTCCGGGTCGACCCGCCGGCGGCGAGAAACTCGAGGTAGTCGTCCACCGAAAGCTTGCCTTCGCGGTAG
>DATKFA010000007.1:0-4794 GCA_035511715.1 Candidatus Acidiferrum sp.
AATCGTGCGGCGTTCGGTAGGAGGCGTTTGCGGCCAGGCTCGCCGGCGGCGCCGACAGCTGCTTGAGGCTCAGCGAGATCCTCCGCCGCGCGGTGTCGATCCCGATCACCTTCACCTGCACGGTTTCTCCGACCTTCAGCACGTCCTCGGTCCGCTCCACGTGATCCCATGAAAGCTCAGAGATGTGGAGCAAACCCTCGATGCCCGGCATGATCTGAAGGAAGGCCCCGTACTTCTTCGTCTTGGTGACCTGGCCCTCGACGATCGTGCCCACCGGCATCGACTGCACGAGCCGCTCCCATGGGTCTTGCTGCAGCTGGCGAAGCGACAGCGAGATGCGCGTCTGATCGGGGTCGAGCTTGATGACCTTGACGTTGACCTCGTCACCCAGCTGCAAGACATCAGTGACCTTGGACACGCGGTCCCACGAAAGCTCGGAGATGTGGATGAGTCCGTCCGCGCCGCCGATGTCGACGAACGCGCCGTATGAAGTGATACCGGACACGGTTCCGCGTACGGTCGTCCCGGTCTGCAGGCGGCTGAAAAGCTCCTCGCGCTTGCGCGCTCGATCCTCGTCCTCCGCGGCTTTCTGGCTGACGATCAGCCGGTTGCGCTTGCGGTTGACCTCGAGGATCTTGACCGGGATCCGCTTGCCGACCAGGGACTCCAGGGACCCGGCGTACGCGCGGGCGACCTGCGACGACGGGAGGAAACCGCGCAGGCCGAGGATGTTGACGATCAGACCGCCCTTGTTCTGCTCGCGCACGTCGGCGTCGATGACCGTGCCGTCCACCTGCTTCTCGGCGGCGACGATCCACGTCGTCTCCGCGCGCGCGCGGCGCAAGCTGAGGACGACGTTGCCCTCCTCGTTCTCGGGCTGCAGGACGTAGACCTTGATCTGGTCGCCGGGCTCGAGACCCGCGGAGTCCGTGTCTCCGCGCATGCCGAGCTCCTTGCTCGAGATGACGCCTTCCGCCTTGGCGCCGATGTCGACCAGGACCTCATCCGGGTCGACTCGTACAACGATCCCATCCACTATGTCCCCGTGGTTGGGGGTCTTGAAGGCCTCCTCCTCGTACTGGAGGTAGTCCTCCATGGACATCGCAGCTGATGTTTCCTGGTCGGTTCCCTCCTTATCTTCGGTCAGGACGGCACCGGACTCAGTGGACAAAATACGAACCCCCTAGAAGTTATTGGTGTGGTGTTGGTCGTCAGAACGGCCTCCGCCAAAACGAGCGTCAATATTACCGCAGAAAAGTCGCCTGGCCCGGGAAGGGTTTCGTGAGGTCGTGGTTGTCGATGAGCCTGGTCTCTCCAATTCGAGCCGCGATCACGGCAAGCGTGCCGGGCTTCCGAAAAGTAGCCGGGTCCACGAGCTCCGCGTAGTCCATCTTCACCAGCGGCTCAGCCGCCAGACGAGCGTGCAGGATCGCACGCAGACGTTCAGGGTCCCGCTCCCCCTCCGCGTACGCGGCCGTGGCCTGGCGCAGCGCCGCGCTCAGGCTCGCCGCCGCCCTGCGCTCCTCCGCGCCCAGGTACACGTTGCGCGAGCTCAAGGCCAGCCCATCCCTCTCGCGCACGGTGGGCCCCACGCGTATGTCGACGCCCAAGTCCAGGTCGCGCACGAGGCGCTTCACGACCGCCACCTGCTGCGCGTCCTTCTGCCCGAAATAGGCGCGGTCGGGCTCGACCGCACCGAAGAGCTTTGTCACCACTGTGGCGACTCCCTCGAAGTGGCCCGGGCGCGCGGCGCCTTCGAGCGCCTCGGCCGGCCCGTCGAGATGCACGCGGGTGCTCGCGTCGGGTGGATACATCGCCGCGACCATCGGCCGGTAGACCGCGTCGACCTCGGCCTCTTCGAGGAGGCGCAGGTCGCGTTCCCAGTCGCGCGGGTAGCGCGCCAGGTCCTCGTTGGGGCCGAACTGGATCGGGTTCACGAACACGCTCGCGACGACGACGTCGTTTTCGCGGCGCGCCGCCTCCACCAGGCTCAGGTGGCCGGCGTGCAGCGCGCCCATAGTGGGCACCAGGCCGATCGACTTCCCCTCGCGACGCCACCGGCGCGACGCGGAACGCATCGCGCCGGCGGACTCGAAGACGTCAGCCGCCGTACCTGACCTCTTCTCGATCCTTTGTGGGAGCGGAGCCGTTAGTCGAGTACTCGTGCTCCGGACCCGGGAAGTTCCCGGTCCGGACATCCTCCGCGTACTCGGTCGCGGCACGCGTGATCTCCTCGGCGAGATTGGCGTAGCGCTTGACGAACTTCGGCGCCTTGCCGGTCGTGAGTCCCAGCATGTCGTGGAATACGAGCACCTGCCCATCGGTCCCGGGCCCGGCGCCGATTCCGATCGTCGGAATGCGCAGTTTCTGGGTCAGAGAGGCCGTGAGCTTGCTCGGCATTCCCTCGAGCACGATGCTGAACGCCCCGGCCTCCTCGAGCGCGAGGGCGTCGGATGTAATCCGGGCCGCCTGCGCGTCGCTCTTGCCCTGGACCTTGAACCCGCCCATGCCGTGCACCGACTGTGGGGTCAGGCCGAGGTGTCCCATGACGGGGACGCCGCTCTCGGTGAGGCGTCGCGTGATCTCGATCGCCGGTCCGCCGCCTTCCAGCTTGACGGCGTGCATGCCGCCCTCCTGGATGAACCTCCCCGCGTTACGGACGCCTTCCTCCGGCGACACCTGGTAGGACATGAACGGCATGTCGCCGACGAGCAGCGCCTGCCGCGCGCCGCGCGAGACGGCCTTGGCGTGGACGAGCATGTCGTCCATGGTCACCGGCAGCGTCGTCGAGTGTCCGAGCATCACCATCCCGAGGCTGTCACCGACGAGCAGGATCGGGATGCCGGCCTCGTCGAGGATTCGCGCGCTCAGGTAGTCGTAGGCCGTGAGCATGGCGAAACGCCGGCCCTCGTCCTTGTATCGCTGGACGTCCAGCACAGTGGTCATCTGCCACCTCTCCTTTGGGTCGCTGCCACATTCCGGGTCAGCGCCCTTCTGGTCCGCTCGGCCGCCGCGGGATCGAGTCCGGCCTCGATTGCGATCCGGAGCGCGACCAGGCCGAGCATACGATAAAGCCCCGCGTCCTCCAGCTCCGCGAGGTGGCGCGCCACGGTTTCCGCGTCGCCTCTGCGGACGGGGCCGGTGAGCGCTCCGGTGATACCCCGCCTCCTCATGTTCGCGACGACGCCTTCGACCAGGGGGAGCAACGCGCGCTCTGCCTCGTCTTGTTTCCAGCCCGCCGCTTCGAGCGCGCGAACTCCTTCCGCAACCGAGGCGATCACGTAGTTCGAGGCGAACACCGCCGCCGCGTGATACAGGACCCGCTCGGCGTCACGGACGCGCCTCGGCTTTGCCTCCAGGTTTCGCGCGAGCTCCCGCAAGCGCCTCAGCAGCTCCGACGTGGTGGCGTCGACAGCGATCGTGATTCCGACGAAAGCGTCGCGGTCCCGCGGTGCGGGGAACGATTGCAGAGGATGAAACGACCCGCGCGGGTTCTCACCGAGAGCGCTCAGCGCGTCGAGCCCCAGAGCGCCGCTGCAGTGCACGACCGCCAGGCTGCGCGGCGGCCGCATCTCGGCGATTCGCGCCGCCATCTCATTGACTGCGCCGTCAGGGACAGCGAGAAAGAGGATGCCCGCGCGCGGGAGGCGAAAGCCGGCGCGAGCGGGGACGAGCCGCCCGCCGAGGGCGCGAGCAAGACTTCGACCGAGGTTGCCCCGACCGGCGACGGGAAGTCGTTCTACGAGGCGGCGCTCGACGAGCTGGCCGCTGCCGGCGCCGACGGCTCCTCAGCGGCCAGGATCTGGTCCAGCTCCTTGCCGTCGATCGTCTCGACCACCTTGAGCCTCTCGACCACCGCGTCCATCTTTCCGCGCTGCCGGGTCAGGATGCCCTTCGCGGTCTGGTAGCCGTGGTCGACGATGCTGCGGATCTCCTCGTCGATGATGGCGGCCACCTCTTCCGAGTAGTTGCGCTGCTCGCCGAGGTCGCGGCCGAGGAACACGAGCTCCTCTTTGTGGCCCATGGTCACGGTGCCGAGCTTGTCCGACATGCCCCACTGCGTCACCATGCGGCGCGCGAGCTGAGTCGCCCTCTGGATGTCGTTCTCGGCGCCGGACGTGATGTCCTTGAACACGATCTCCTCCGCGACGCGGCCGCCCATGATGCCGGCGATCTGGTCCATCAGCTCGTCGCGGGAGACCAGGTACTAGTCCTCCTCGGGCAGGCTCAGCGTCCAGCCGAGCGCCATCCCGCGGGAGATGATCGAGATCTTGTGGACGGGGTCGGTGTGCGGCAGCGCCTTCATCACGAGGGCGTGACCTACCTCGTGGTAGGCGATGATCTCCTTCTCTTTGTCGGAGATGCGCCGGCTCTTGCGCTCGGGACCGGCGATGACGCGCGCGATCGCCTCCTCGAGCTCGTCCATGCCGATGACCTTCTTGTTTCCGCGCGCCGCGAGGATCGCGGCTTCGTTGATGAGGTTCGCGAGGTCGGCGCCGCTGAAGCCAGGGGTCTGGCGGGCGAGCACGTCGAGGTCGACCGTCGAGTCGAGCGGCTTGTTGCGCGCGTGCACGTCGAGGATCTGGCGGCGGCCTTTGATGTCGGGCCGGTCGAGCGTGACGTGGCGGTCGAAGCGGCCCGGGCGCAGAAGGGCGGGGTCGAGCACGTCCGGCCGGTTGGTGGCCGCGATGACGATCACGTGCGTGTTGGTGTCGAAGCCGTCCATCTCGACGAGCAGCTGGTTGAGGGTCTGCTCGCGCTCGTCATGACCGCCGCCGAGGCCGGCGCCGCGCT
>DATKFA010000008.1:0-5912 GCA_035511715.1 Candidatus Acidiferrum sp.
GACGCTTCTGCAACAAGCTGTGGAACGCCACGCGGTTGGTCCTCGCCTCGCCGGGGACGCTGTCGGCGCAGTCGCCAGGCTTCCTCGAGCGGCAGGAGCACCTCGAAGACCGCTGGATACTTTCGCGTCTCTCCAACGCAGTCACCCAGATCACGTCCGGCCTCGAGGGCTTCGCGTTCCAGGATTCGATCGAGGCGGCGTATGGATTTGCGTGGAACGAGCTCTGCGACTGGTACCTGGAGGCGGTCAAGGACCGCCTTCGCGAGGGCGACCAGGCGGCGCAGGACGTCGCCAGCTACTGCCTCGACAACCTGCTCCGTCTTCTGCATCCGATGATGCCTTTCGTCACCGAGGAGCTCTGGTCGCGGCTGCCCGGACCCCGGGACTACGTGATGAGGACCGATTGGCCCGACCTCGCCGGCCGTTTCGTCGATCCCGGCGCCGAGGAGGAGTTCGAGCAGGTGGTGGGGATAGTCGAGGAGGTGCGGGGCCACCGCCAGGCCGCGGGCGCGCCGCCTCGCGGTGGGTCGCTGCACCTCGATCGCGCCGTCAGCGACACGGTCGCGGGCCTCGTCGCGAGGCTCGCGCACGTCGACCTGGTGGACGTCATGGAGGCGCGAGGCACGCCGCTGGCGGTGGTGGCGGGACGGGTCAACTTTCCCGCCGGGACCGGTGATGCCCGCCGCGAGAAGGAGCGGCAGCGTCTGCAGGGAGACCTCGACAAGACGGAGGCCAGGCTCGCCAACCCCGACTTCCGCGAGAAGGCGCCGTCGGAGGTGGTGGCCAACCTCGAGGAGCGTGCGACCGGACTGCGGCAGGCGCTCGAAAGACTGACCGCCCGAGAATAGACGGCGCATGCCGTCAGCCGCCGTCGTCGCGCCGATCGCTCTTCCCCTGATGGTCGCGGCGGTGATCGCGATCTTCGGGCTGGCGGGGATCGACCTGGGCCGGCCCGCGGCCGCAGCCGGCGCGTGGTCGTGCGCGGCCGCGCTGCTCGCTGTGTGGCTGCCCCTCCGCTCATCGATCGAGCTCGTGCTTGGACAGCTCGGCTACGGCTCCCCGCTCGACCTCCGGGTCGACGGCGTCAGCTTCGCCTTCGGCCTGGTGATCGTGGCGCCCGTGGCGGTGCTCCTCACACTGCAGCCTCGTCCGTGGGCGGATGCGGCCATCGCGCTGGTCGGCCTCGCGGCCTCGGTCGCGGCGGTGGAGGCTGGTGGCGTCGTCCTGACCGCGATCGCAGGCGGCACGGCCGCCACGGTCGCCGTGGTCCTGCTGGACACCGAGGACCCCGACGCGCGGCGGCCGGCGTGGGGATTCCTGCTGTCGGCATGGCTGGCCCTCGCGCTGGTTGGGGTCGTCCTCCAGGTCGGAGGAGGGACGGCCGTGTACTCGGCCGTGCCGGTGTCCGCCGTCACGGCGCCCGTCTTCTCTCTGCTTGCCGCGGCCGCGGTCCTCGCGTCGTGCCTGTTGCCCTGGCGCTCGTGGCCGGCGCAGGTGTGGACGCGACCCTCGCTCAAGGCGGCGGGCATCACCGTGGCGACGCTCTTCCCGCTGGGTTTCTACCTGCTCGTGCGCGCGTACGAGCTCGGTGACGGACGCTATCCGTCGCCCGCGTTCAACGTCCTGCTCTCGGTGGTCGGGCTGGCCGTTGCGCTGTCGGCGGCGGCGCGAGCCCAGGCGGTCGCGACCCGTCGCGAGTTCCTGGCCGAGGTGGTTCCAGGTTTTGGCGGCTTCGCGCTGACGGCGATCGCGCTGGGCACCCCGCTCGGTGTCGTCACCGGGATCGTGCTCCTCGCGGTGGCCGCCGCTCTTGTCGCGTGCCTGGCCTTGCTGCCGGATCGGGCCGGGATCGAATCAGTGGTCGCGATCGCTGCGGCGGTCGGTCTGCCTCCGAGCGTGACGTTCGGCGCTCGCGTGCTGGGCATCGGGGCGACGTTCGAAGCGGGCGACTTTCTCGGACTGATCGGCATCGCGGGAGCCATCACCTGGGTGGTGTGGGTCGTGGCGGGTGCGCGAGCGATCGGACTGCCGGGCGGGCGCGGTCACCCCGCTGCCGAGACCTTTCCAATCGTTGCCATGTCGATCGCGCTGCTGACCCTGATCGGCGGGCCCGCGCTTGCGCTCTTCCAGGCCGCCTTTGCCAACCCCGTCGCGGGCGAGGTCATGCGCTCGACCGCAAGCAGCCTTGGCGGGGGCCCGACCGTGATCAGCACGACGTCGAGCCTGCTGCCCGTAGTAACGCTGTTCACGCCCCTGCTCGTCATGGCGATCGTGGTGTACCTCGCCACCAACACGCGAGCGATCCGGACCCAGGCGCGCCCTGCGCTCTTTCGGATCCCGTCTGCACCGATCGCGCAGCGTATGGGTGTTGTGATCAAGGGCGCGGCGGTGCCGGAGGAATACCGCACCGTCTTCAGCCTCCGCGAGCTGGAGGCGGCCGCCGCGCGCGGAAACCCGATCGTCTGGGTCGTCGCGCTCATTGCGCTTGGCTTTGCAGTGACGCGCTATTGATTCAACCGGCCGCCGGAATACTGGTGTGGCTCGGCGCGTCGTTGGTCGTGGTCGGAGACGGCCGGCGCGGGCTGGCCGCGGGTATCGCGCTGTCCACGTTGGGCCTGGCCGTGCTTGCGTTCGTCACCGCCGGAGCAGTCGCCGGCGCGGCGATCGCGGTGGGCGGGGCGATAGCTGCGAGTCGCCGATCCCTCATCGGTCCTGGCGGCTGGGAGATCCTCGCGCCCGGATCGACACCGCGCCTGGTCCTCTGCATAGCGACGGCGCTGGTCGCGTTCTGGATCGCCGACGCGGTGACCAGCGGACCCGTCGCGTCGCTGCGTTTCGGTCTCATCACCGGAATCGCGCTCTCCGCCGCGCGTGTCTTGTCGACCGCTGAGCCGGCGGCGCAGCTGAGCGCGGTTGCGATCGTCGCCTTGTGCGCAGCGTCTGTTGGCGCGATCGGATCGACCGAACCGGGAGTGTGGCCGTACGTCGTAGGCGGCCTGGTGGCGGCTCTCCTGGGTTGGTTGCCGATGAGAAGCCCGATTGCCGCCTGAAGCCGCGGAGCTGTTGGTCATCGCGGCGGCGGCGCTGGCGTTCGCCGTCGCTTTCGCACCGCCGGCTGCATCGCGGCGCGCGCTGCTCGTGCGCGGTGGAGCGGGCCTGGCCGGCAGCGCCGCCATCGCCGCCGTCCCAACGCTGGACATCGCGCTCCTCGTCCTGCTTGTGCTCGGCGCCATGCAGGCGGTCGTTGCCGGCACCCGATCGTTTGCCGTCAGGCTGCGGCCGCCGTTGATCGCTGTCGCGATGCTCGCGCTCGGCCTCCTGCTGGTCAGGGTGGAAGCCCCGGACCTCGTCGCACGGTTCGGCGCCGTGGGCCTGGTCGCGGGCATGGCTGCGGCTGTCGGCGTGCTGCCTTACCTCCACCCGATCGAGTCGGACGAAGCCCTGACCGCGTCGCCCGTGGCGTGGCTCGGGTTCATCGGACCGGTGCTTGCGGTGGTCGTGGTCGTCCGTGCCCAGGGGCTCCTCCACACCGACGCGGGCGGAGCTTTCGGAGGGATGCTGGTCGGGCTCGGGCTCCTGAACATGGCCTGGGGCGGCGTCGCGGCGTGGCGTACAGCCGACGAGGTCGCGGCCTGGCGCTACTCATTCGTCGCCGACTGGGGACTCGTGCTCTGCGGGTTCGGCCTGACCGTCGCCGACGGGCAGCGCGCCGCTCTGCTTGTGCTCGTCGGCGTCGTCGCCGGCCGGCTGCCGCTGTACCTGATCTCGCGGCAGGCGATCCGCGAGAAGACCATCACGCGCCGGCCGATCAACCTCGTGGTTGCGGCGGCGCTGGCGGGGTCGGCGCCGTTTGTGGGGTTCGGCGCTCGCATCCTTTTGCTGCGGGCGTCGACCCAGATCTACTGGCCGCTGGCGCTTGTGCTTGCGGTCGTGATGCTGCTGTGGCTTCCGGGCTCACTGCGCCTGGGCCGCAGCCTTGGGCAGCCGCGCGGCCGGCAGGCGCTCGGCGTGGCCCTGATCCTTGCCGTCAACGTCGCCGCCGGCCTGTACCCGCTCCCCCTTCTTGCGGCGGCGCGGCTGTGATCTCACTCCTGCTTGGGATAGGCACGCACGCGGCCGCGCTGCTTCTCTATCCGGGCCTTGCGACGATGGTGGCCTTCGGGCTCGTGGTCGAGCTCGTGTGGATGCGGGCCAGCGCATCGCAGTGGCACTGGCCGGAGCTGCCGCGCCGGCGACCGTCGCCGGTGGTCGGCATCGTCGCGTTGTGCTCTGTCGTAGCGGCGGTTCAAACGGCGGCGCCGCTCAACCCGGTACCCGGCGACGAGCGCAGCATCGTCCTCGCCGCGGTCGGCCTCGCCTTCACGGCGTGGGCCGAGCTCGCCCTGACGGTCGAGTTCGTCGCGGAGCCCGGACTTCTGCTGTTGGTGCAGGCGTGCTGGCTGCTCGCTGTGCTCGGCCCAGCGGTGCAGACCGAGAGCCTGCGCCCTCAGGTCCTGGGCAACGTGCTCGTGCCCTCGCTCTTGCCGGTCAAGATCGCGTGCGCATTCCTTTATCTCTTGTGCCTGCCCGCGCTGCTCCGCGTATGGCCTTTCGCGCCGCCGGGCGAACGGCGAGGCAAGCGCCGCCTCGACGCGGGCCGGATCCTCACGTGGTTTCCTTACTGCGGACTGTTCACGACGCTCTTCATCACTCCGCCCACCGACGACCTGCTCGGGCTGGTGCGCTTCTTTGGTTTCGACGTGCTGGTGGCGGCGATCGTCATCGGGGCGGGACTCCTGCTGCGCCGGCGCGGCGCGGCGATCGCGCGCGGGATCTACGTGCGTGGCGTCGCCCCGTTTGCCGGACTTGTTGTTGCCGTCGTCATCGCAACCTCAGTACTGATGCGTTAACGACTCGCCTTTAATTCGCGGGCACGCGGTGTAACATCCACCGCGCAAACCGCCCCAGAAATTTGACCAACGTCCTGTCTACGTCTTGAACATCGTCACGTCCGTGTTGGGGATGTGGTCGGCCGACGTCGGCATCGACCTCGGGACCGCCAACACGCTTGTCCACGTCCGAGGACGCGGCATTGTGGTCAACGAACCGTCGGTCGTCGCCGTCAGCAAGCGCACGGGACACGTGCTGGCGGTCGGCGCCGAGGCCCGGCGCATGCTCGGCCGCACTCCCGCCGACATCGTCGCGACCCGGCCGCTGCGCAACGGGGTCATCGCCGACTTCGAGCAGACCGAGCACATGATCCGGCACTTCATCGCGCGCGCACACAACCGCGCCTGGCACGTGAGCCACCCGCGCGTGGTGCTCGGCGTGCCGTCGGGCGTGACCGAGGTGGAGAAGCGCGCGGTCACCGACGCCGCGACGACGGCGGGCGCGCGCGAGGCGCACCTGATCGAGGAGCCGATGGCCGCCGCCATCGGCGCGGGCCTCCCGATTCAATCGCCTGGCGGCTCGATGATCGTGGACATCGGCGGCGGTACCACCGAGGTGGCCGTCATCTCGCTCGGCGGGGTGGTGGCCGCCGCCTCGGTCCGCGTCGGCGGTGACGAGATGGACGACGCGATCATCCAGTACGTCCGCCGCAACATGGGCCTGCTCATCGGCGAGCGCACGGCCGAGGACATCAAGATCGCCATGGGCTCGGCGTTTCCGCAGCCGGAGGACCGTTCGTTCCTGGTCCGCGGCCGAGATCTCATCACGGGGTTGCCGAAGACGGTTGAGATGACCAGCGCCCACGTCCGCGAGGCGCTGTCCGGTGTTCTGATCGACATCGTCCGCGCGGTGCGCTCGACCCTGGACGCAACTCCGCCCGAGCTGGTCGAGGACATCATGGAGCGCGGCATCGTCGTGTGTGGCGGAGGCGCGCTGCTCGCGGGCCTCGATCAGCTCTTCGCGCACGAAACGTTGCTGCCGGT
>DATKFA010000009.1:0-2211 GCA_035511715.1 Candidatus Acidiferrum sp.
GCGTTGGAGGCGTCGGTCACGTGGGCGCGTCCCTCCGAGAGCTTGGCGACGAGCCAGGAATCGACTGTGCCGGCCGCTGCGTCCTTCGCGCCGTCGACGTTCTTCAGCGCCCACGCGAGCTTGGTCGCGGTGAAGTAGGGATCGAGGACGAGCCCGGTGACTTCCCGCACGCGCTCCTCGTGCCCCTCGGCGCGAAGGCGAGCGCATTCGCCGGCCGTGCGCCGGTCCTGCCACACGATCGCGGGGGCGATCGGCTCCAGCGTCTTGCGGTCCCAGAGGACGAGCGTCTCGCGCTGGTTGGTGATCCCGATCGCGCGGACGTCGGCGTCGTGCGCGCCCGCGGCCTGCAGCGCTTGTTTGGCGCTCGACTGAACCGCCTCCCAGATCTCGTTCGCGTCGTGCTCGACCCAACCTGGTCGCGGAAAGTGCTGCGTGATCTCGTGGTAGCCCTTGCCGCGCACCTCGGCGGCCCGCGCGTCGATCCCGACCACGACGGCGGTGGCTCCGGTCGTGCCTTCGTCGAGAGCTAAGACGACTGGTGTTGCCAGGTTCGATTCAGGTGGCCGGTCGAGTAACCCTCGAGGTCGACGGACACAAACGCGTACCCCGCCTCACGCACCGCCGCTGTCACCCTTTCGCGTTCCGCGATGAGGCGAGGGATGTCACGCGCGTCGACCTCGATGCGGGCGACGTCGTCGTGATGCCGCACCCGCACCTGGGCGAATCCCATCGCCTTCAACGCATCTTCTGCAGCCTCGATCTGGCGCAGGGCCGCGACCGTCACGCGGGTCCCGTGCGGGATGCGTGACGAAAGGCAAGCGAAAGATGGCTTGTTCCAGTTGGGAAGGCCCAACACCCGGGCCGCAGCGCGGATCTCGGATTTCGCCATGCCCGCCTCGAGCAAAGGAAAGCGGACGCCCCGTCGGACCGCCGATCCGTGGCCTGGACGGTGATCGCCGGCGTCGTCGGTGGTCGCGCCGTACGCGATGTGCGTGAAGCCGAGGTCCGTGCGCACCGGTTCCAGCGCATCGAACAGCTCCTCCTTGCAGTGGAAGCATCGATCCGGGTTGTTGCGCGCGTACTCCTCGAGCTCGACCTCGCTGGTCGTGACCTCGATCAGCCGCGCCCCCATTCCGCGCGCGAGGGCGCGCGCGGCGGACTGCTCGGATTCGGGATAGGCGGGAGAGCTCGCCAGCACGGCGACCGTGCGATCGCCGAGCTCGTCCATAGCGACGCGCAGGAGCAGGGTCGAGTCGACTCCGCCCGAGAACGCGACGAGCACCGACTCGAGCCCGCGCACGATGTCGCGCGCCGTCTGCAGCCGGGCCGGTTGAAAGGAATCCAGCTGGATCAAGGGTCCAGCTGAGAATTTAGCTGGCTTTCGCCTCCGAGGGCTCCATGGCGGGGGTGCCGCACCACGCCTCGTAGTCGATCAGCGAGGTCACGGTGGGATTCTCACCGCACAGCGGGCAAGCCTTGTTCTGGCGGAGCTTGAGCTCCCGGAACGTCATGTCCTCGCCCTCGAACAGGAGGTAGCGGCCGATCATCGGGCGGCCGATGTCGAGCAGGAACTTGATCGTCTCGAAGGCCATCATGCTGCCGATGATCCCGGGCAGCACTCCGAACACGCCCGCCTCGGCGCAGCTCTGGACGCTGCCCGGTGGTGGCGGCTCGGGGAACAGACAGCGGTAGCAGCCTGTGCCGCGGGCCGAGTCGAACAGGGCAAGCCGGCCCTCGAAACGGAAGATGCTGCCGTGCACCAACGGCTTGGCCAGGAAGTGGGCGGCGTCGTTGGCGAGGTAACGGGTCGGGAAGTTGTCGGTGCCGTCGATGATCACGTCGTAGGGCTCGAAGATCCGCATCGCGTTTTCCGAGTTGACGTGGTCTTTGATGGGCACCACCTCGACGTCGGGGTTGAGGCTGCGAAGGGTGTCGGCTGCCGAGTCGGCTTTGGGGCGACCGATGTCGTCGATCCCGTGCAGCAGCTGGCGCTGAAGGTTGGAGGCGTCGACCACGTCGAAGTCGACGATTCCGATCTTGCCCACGCCGGCCGCGGCCAGGTACATCGCCGCGGGCGACCCGAGGCCGCCGGCGCCCAGCAGCAGCACGCTCGAGTTGAGCAGCTTGCGCTGGCCTGCGCCGCCAACCTCGGGCAGGATGAGGTGGCGGGCGTAGCGTGCGACCTGGTCGGGGGTGAAGGGTCGGTTCTGA
>DATKFA010000010.1:0-3902 GCA_035511715.1 Candidatus Acidiferrum sp.
AGCGCGGTGGCCTAGTCAAGTTTTCAGCCAGTCGACATCAACAGGTCGCTGCGGTCCTCGGGCTCCGGATTGCGCAAGAGATCGATGAGGCGCTCATCCCAGGGCACGAGCACGCCGGCAGCCCCGGCCTGCTCGTGGTCGTGCAGGGCGGTGGCCCAGGACGCCCGGTCGGCGGGCAGCGGGATCGAAACCCACCTCTCGCCGGCGGGCTCGTCCGCCACCGCCCGGCCGCGGCTGAGCCGGTCGAGCAGGTCGAGGCGCTGCTCCGACGGGGCGCGCAGCTTGACGCGGGTGGTCACCGCGGCGATCGCGGCCAGCACCAGCCACTGCCGCTCGGGGTCGCCGTCGACTCCGATCATCTCGGCGCCCGCGGCATCGAGGGCTCGTGCGTTGGCGAGGTAATCGCCCGCATCGCCGACCAGGGCAGGCATGATCACGCCGACCTTCATGGCCCGCTCAGACTAGCGCGCCGATCGGACCTTGCTCAGGTGGTCTATCGACTCGCGGAACGACTTCGCGAATCCCGCCACGCCCTCGTCCTCGAGCTCCTGCGTGATCGCCGCCAGGTCGATCCCGTTCAAGGCCAGCTCGTCGAGCGCGTGGCGAGCGCCGCCGACGTCCTGCTGCAGAGTGAGAGCGGCGCGCCCGTGATCCATGAACGCCTCGAGAGTGGAGACGGGCATCGTGTTCACGGTCGCCGGCCCGATGAGCTCCTCGACGTACATCGTGTCGCGGTAGCTCGGGTTCTTCGTCGAGGTGCTTGCCCAGAGGCAGCGCTGGACTGACGCCCCGGCGTCGCGCAGGCGGTCCCAGCGGGGACCAAAGTGCAGCTGGCTGAACATCTCATAAGCGAGCTTGGAGTTGGCGATGGCCGCCTTGCCGAGCAGCTTCCGCAGCTCGACCTTGCGCGGCCCGTCCGCCTGGGCGATCTTCTTGTTCAGCCTGTCATCGACCTTGGTGTCGACACGGCTGACGAAGAAGCTGGCGACGCTCTGAACCTTGGTGAGGTCTCCGCCATTCGCGCGCAACCTCTCGAGCCCGCCGAGGAAGGCATCGACCACCTTGACGTAGCGTTCGACCGCGAAGATCAGGGTCACGTTGATGTTGGCGCCCTCGGCGATCATCGCCTCGATCGCGGGCAGGCCGGACGGAGTCGCTGGAATCTTCACCATCACGTTCGGCCGCGAAACCCTCTGGCGGAGGTCGCGCGCCGCGGCGATCGTCTTGTCGGTGTCGCCGGCGATCTCGGGCGAGACCTCGATGCTGACGAAGCCGTCCTGTCCGTGTTCGCGATCGAACACAGGCCGGAAGATGTCGGCGGCCGACTGAACGTCCTCGATCAGAAGTTCCCACACGATCGACTCCGCCTCCTGGCCGCGTTCGAGGCGCCGCGCGATGTCGGCGGCGTAGGCGTCAGAGCTTTCGAGTGCCTTGGCGAAGATCGTCGGGTTGGCCGTGATGCCGCTGACCCCGAGGTCGCGGAAGCGCTCGAGCTGGCCGGTGCGGATCATTCCCCGCTCGATCTGGTCCAGCCACACGCTCTGGCCTAAGCGCTTGAGCTCTCCGATTCGGTCTGTCGGGTTCATGGTGTACTTCCCACCATAGAACGCACCGATGATCTGAGGGAGCTGATGCCCCTTGCTGTGACGCTGGGCATCCGCAGCGACGAATACACGCCGGACCGGGTGGTCCTGTCGCTGGAGTGGGCGCCGTCGCTCTGCACCGCGGGCGGCATCCTGCACGGCGGCGTGATCATGGCGCTGGCGGACTCGGCCGGCGGCTCGTGCGCGTACCTCAACCTGCCCGCGGACGCAGCCGGGACCTCAACGATCGAGTCCAAGACGAACTTCCTCGGCGCCGTGCGCAAGGGCCGTGTCACGGCCAGCGCGACGCCGCTCCATCGCGGAGGCACGACGATAGTCGTGGAGACGGCCGTGCGCGACGCGACAGGCAAGCTGATCGCGAAAACCACCCAGACTCAGCTCGTCTTCCGACAGCGGGGTTAACGCTGTTCGGCCGCCACGAACTTTTCGCGCAGCTCGCGCTTCAGCGTCGCCGAGTCCAGCGATGCGCTCAGGTGGCCGGCCACCATCTTCTTGAGGCGCTCGGGCAGGATCCGTTCGAAAGTCGTGCGGGCCTCGGCCGGCCCCGCGATATAGAGGTTCATGTAAGCGCCCGAGCTCAGCTCGCGCTCGACGGTCTTGATGGCGGTCTCGAGGTTGGCCTTCGTGCGGTTGTCCGCCTTGCGTTGGTTGCTTGACGCCGACGTGCCGCCAGCCCTCGTATGCCGCACCTCAGTGCCGTTGACCTGCTCCAGCGGAATGATGTCCTCGAGGATGGCGCCGAACGTTCGCGCGTGCTCCTTGTCGACGACCGCGATCAGCGCCGGCGGATAGTGCTCGAGCTGGCGGAGCACCGGCGCGAGCAGCAGCTCCCCCACCTCCAGCCGCTCGTCCGTCTCGTCCCTCAGCTTGACCAGCTCCAGTACGCCGTTCGGCTCGTCGGCGAATCCAGCGAACGCGGGGCAGCCCGCCGGGCGCACGACCGCCACGTGATGCCGCAGCCGGCGCATCTCGTACTCCATGAGCTCGCGGTCCTTGGGGGCAAGCCTGGTCGTGTACCGATGTAGCAAGTCGCGGAACTCGATGTCGTAGAAGCGAGCGTCGTAACCCTCGGAGCGCGCCGGCAGAAAGATGCTCACCGCGCGGTTGGACGCGCGACGCAACCGCGGGGCAAGGACAAAGATGGAAAGCAGCGGGGTGTAGCGCGTCATCTCACAATCTTGAACCCTCCTCTGTATCGTGATTCGACGATGTACGAGGACGAGACCGTGGTGGCCTGGACTGCGATGCCCTACCGCGCTCCGGTGGTCGCCGCCGACGGAGCTGAGATCGGGAAGGCCGAATCACTCCTCGGCGATGAGGAGGAGGACATCTTTCATGGCATCGTCATCGATCGCAAGGGCGATGGCAAGCGAGTCGAGATCGCGGCAGACCGAATCAAGAAGATCACGGGCCAGCATGTCGTCACCGACCTTGCGACGACCGATGTGGCGCAGCTCCAGCCCTATCGCGAGGAGCGGTGGTACCACATCGGTTGGGGTGGATTGTTCCGCAAGCGCCCGGAATGGAAAAGGTGAGCTGAGCCTCTAGACACTGGCGGCCTGCCGGGCCTCCATCCTTCGCATGGAGTCCATCGCCTGCTCGATTGATGGCACGCTCAGCACGTTCCCGGCCGCGAACTCCTCGGCCGTGTCCCAGTCCTTCGCGCGAATTCGCCTCGCGGCCGCCTCGCGGTCGTAGTCGGTCCGCCGCAGGTCGACGTCCGGACCGAGCATCGCCCAGTACGCGCCGGGCGTTCCGTAAGGCATACCCACGCTGCCGGCGTTGACCACGCGGATGCGATCGACCGTGCGGTCGAACTGCATGTGCGTATGGCCACAGATGACAACGTCGACGACGTCGGCGTCGACGCCGGCGAGCAGCGTGCGCACCCGCTCCACGGGCGATTCGACCGTGAACACGTCGGTGTCGTTGTGCGGCGTCGCGTGACAGAACAACACGCCACCGAGGCCGTCGACGCCGTCGATCACAACCCTGTCCTCGAACGAGGCAAGGAAATCGCGCTGTCGTTGCGTGATCTGCCTCGCGCACCAGTCCGCGAATGGGCCGGGCATGGCGCTCGGAGCCTTGCCGTCGAACTCCTCGACGAGTCCACGGTCGGCGTTACCGCGGACGAATCGCGCATCTTGCAAGGTCAGGAGGAGATCGATCGTCTCCGCCGGCATCGGCCCGGACGCAACGTCGCCGCAGAACACCATCAGGTCGGGCTTCTCGCGCTCGACCTCGGCGAGCACCGCCTCGAGGGCGGGCAGGTTGCCGTGTATGTCCGAGATCGCCGCG
>DATKFA010000011.1:0-6201 GCA_035511715.1 Candidatus Acidiferrum sp.
GCGGCGGGCGCGATCGTCCTCTACCACGCGATCACGGCCGGCTACGCCCTGATGCTCGGCGCCGCGAGCTTCTTCCTTCTCGGCGGTCGTCGCCGAGCCCGAGCGACCGGGCCACGCAGGATCGCGGTCTTCCACTGCGGGTTCACTTACTCGGGCGGCGGCGAGCGCATCGTCATCGAGGAGGTCCTCGGCTTGCGCCGGCGTGGCTACGACGTGGAGTGCTACGCACCGACGGTCGACGCTTCGCGCTGCTACCCGGACCTGATCGGCGAGGTACGGGTGAAGACGTTCCTGCCTCAGCTGCCACGCTGGGTGCCGTTCCGCGAGGCGATTCAGATGGCGGCGACGTCGCTGCTCATGCCGCTCTATGCATGGCGCTTCCGTGGCGTCGATGCGATCGTCGGCTGCAACCAGCCCAGCGCGTGGATCGCGTGGTGGGCGGCGCGCCTGATGGACGTGCCTTACGTCGTCTACCTCAACCAGCCGAACCGTCTCGTCTATCCACGCAACATCGACCGCCAGACGGGGTGGGTGTCGAATCCCGACTACCGCCTGCTCGCGGCCGTCGTCCTCCGTGCCACACGGTTCGTCGCTTGGGCCGACCGGCGTTCCATCCAGGAGGCCAACGAGCTGCTCGTCAACGGCGACTACATCGGCGACATCATCCGCAGGACGTACCGCAGGGACGCGTTCGACTGCCCGGCTGGTTGTCATGTCGCGGCCAGCGGGTTCCCCCGGCCGCTCGACGCGCGGTTCAGCGGCGGCCTGACCATCAACGGCTATCCGATCCGGCGTCCGTACGTGCTGCTGACCAACCGCCACTACCCGCAGAAGCGGTTCGACCTCGCCATCCGCGCGATCGCTGAAGTCCGCAAGCTCCATCCACGTGTGCAGCTCGTCATCCCGGGTCCGCCGACTTCGCACACCGACTCTTTGAAGGCGCTCGCGTCGGAGCTCCACCTCGAAGATGCGGTCCTCTTCCTCGGCGCGATCTCGGAAGAAGAGCTGCAGGGCCTTTACGAGGGGGCGGCGGTGTATGTCTACCCCGCTCCGGAGGAAGACTTCGGCATGGGTGTGATCGAGTCGATGGCCAAAGGCGTGCCGGTGGTGGCGTGGAACCAGGCGGGGCCGACGGTCACGGTCGGGCCGGGCACCGGACATCTCGCCGAGCCGCTCGACGTGGGCGACTACGCCGCGGGCATAGCGCGGTTGCTCGACGACCCAGCCGCGAACCAGGCGACAGGAGAGCGAGCCTTCGAGTGGGCGCGGCGCTTCGACTGGGAGCGGCACATCGACGTTCTCGAACGCGCCGTGCTCGATGTCGCGCGGGCCCACGAACAGGTGTCGAGGGAGGCCGCCACCGCTTGAGCCTCTGACGCGGCTAGTTGACGGACTCCGCCCACGCGATCAGCTCGCGCAGGCCGCCGTCGAACCCGACCTTCGGTTCCCAGCCCAGGTCGCGCCGCGCCTTCTCGATGTCGCTCACGTAGAACTTCTGGTCGCCTTCGCGCCAGTCGGCGAATGAGTACTGGGGCTTGCGGCCGCTGAGCTCGCCGATCTGGTCGATGACCTCGAGCAGGTTGCGCTGGTTTTCCGCGCCGCCGCCCACGTTGTAGATCTCACCGCGAGCGATGCCGATCTTGTCGATCACAGTCGCGTAGAGATTGCTGAGGTCGCGGGCGTCGAGCAGGTCACGGACCTGGGTGCCGTCGCCGTAGATGGTCAGCGGCCTGTCCTTGAGGATGGAGTGCACGAAGTGCGCGACCCATCCCTGGTCCTCGGTCCCGTACTGGTGCGCGCCGTAGATGCAGCTCTGGCGCAGCACGACGGTGTTCATGTCGAAGACGCGCGCGTAGTCGCGCACGTACTGATCGGCGGCGCCTTTGCTGCAGCCGTAGGGGCTGTGGAAGTCGAGCGGCTGCGTTTCCTTGCACGGCCCGTCCTTGTGGTCGAGCTTTCCGTAGACCTTGTTCGTCGAAGCAAACACGAGGGGGGCGTCGTGGTTGTGGTTGCGCACCGCCTCGAGCACGTTGAGCGTGCCGCGCGCGTTCACATCGAAGTCCGTGTTGGGGTCGACGAGCGACGTTGTCACCGCGACCTGGCCCGCGAGATGGAGGACCGCGTCCTGGTCCTTGACGTGCTGCCCCAGCGCGTCCGTGTTTCTCACGTCTTCTTTGACGAATGCGACCCGCGTCGGATACCGGGTCAGGACCCATTTCAGGTTGCGCTCTGTGCCCGGACGGCTGAGGTTGTCGAGCAGGGTGACGCCCCAGCCTTCCTTTATGAGGTGGATGGCCGCGTTGACGCCGAGGAAGCCCGCCCCGCCCGTGATCAGGATGCGGCGCTCGGCGGGTTTGGCCTTGCTCGGGCCGCCCTGGCCGTCGGTGTCGCGCATCGTGGGGTCCATAGCGGCGCCGCTGACTTTAGCCGGTGGCGATGCCCCTGAAGAACGCGATCGCCACGATCCATCCCGCGCCGGCGAGGATGAGCGTTTCGCGTCGCACGCTTCCTCCGCGTGAATAGAGGTAGGCGCCGGGGATGAAGATGACCGCGAACACGCCGTAGACCATGTGCAGGATTCCCTCGCGGGGATGGCCGCTGGCAAGAAGCGCGGCCACGCCGAGCAGTCCCTGCAGCGGGATGAGCGCGGCCATGATCACATACGAGGAGCGAAAACCCCCGCTGACCGGCTGGTTGCGGAAGTAGTGGTAGGTGCCCCACAGCCCCAGCAGGACCGCATAGATGAGCAGGACGGTCGCGCCGAATCTGTGCAGCGAGCTGAGTGTTGCGAGCACCTAAGCCTGGAGTCGGGCGATCTGGTCGCGGAAGTACTCGACGGTCAGCCGCAGCCCCTCCTCGAGGAGGATGCGCGGCTCCCAGCCGAGCTGCTCCTTCGCGCGCGTGTTCTCCAGCGCGATGCGGTAGACATCGCCTTTGCGCTGAGGCCCGCGGCGCGGCTCGAGCTTGTACTCGGTCAGAAGGGCCAGCTTGCGAAACAGGTCGTTGACCGTCACGGGAACGCCGGTGCTGATGTGAAAGGTCCCGCCGTCGCCCTTCTCGAGCGCCGCGAGGTTGGCCATCGCGACGTCGCCGACGTGCAGCATGTCCCGCGACTGGTTCCCGTCCCAGTCGATGGTCAGGGGCTTGCCCTCGATCATGCGGCTCGCGAAGATCGCTACCACGCGGCCTTCCTCGGCGAAGAAGTCCTGGCGGGCGCCGTAGATGTTGGCGTAGCGCAGCGTGCTGTATGTGAGGCCAAAGGTCCGCTGGAACGTGGCGAGGTACTGCTCGAAGGCGTACTTGCTCGTGCCGTACGGCGACAGCGGTCTGACCGGATGGTCCTCGTCGTTGGGCACGATGTCCGGCTCGCCGTACAGCGCTCCGCCACTGGAGCTGAAGATCAGCTTCCGCACCGATTGGTCGACCGAAGCGCGCAGGACGTTGAGGCCGCCGACGACATTGACCTCCGCATCGTTGCCCGGATCCGCTACGGACTTAGGCACCTCCGACTGCGCGGCGTGGTGGTTGACGACCTCGGGCCGGAAGTCGCCGATCGCCTGCTGGACCTGAGCGAGGTTGCGCACGTCCGCGCGGTAGAGCCTCGCGGCCGGATTGACGTTTTCCTCACGTCCGGTTGCCATGCTGTCGAGCACCGCGACCTCGTGCCCGGCGGTGACGTAGGCGTCGACGACATGAGAGCCGATGAAACCCGCGCCGCCGGTGACGAGAATCTTCACGGACCGTGACTGTACTGGAAGTCGAAGTCGTGAATGCCGTGCCCGCCGGGGTCAGTCCGGCGTTCGTGCGGAGGGTGCTGCGGCGCGCGGCGGCGGTGCCCGAGATCGCGGCGCGTCTGCCCGAGGGCGAGGCGACGGTCGCGGTTCGCGTCACCGACGACGAGGAGATGCGGCGCCTCAACAAAACCTACGCCGGCGAAGACCACGTGACCGACGTGCTGTCGTTCGAGGGCGACAGTTCCCACGTCGGCGACATCGCGATCTCGTGGCCACGGGTTGTCGAGCAGGCGGTTGTGTGGGGGCACGACGAGAAGGCGGAGCTCTCCGTGTTGCTGGTGCACGGCTTTCTGCACCTGCTCGGGTGGGACCACGCCACGCCGGCGGAAGCCGAGGAGATGTGGCGGCTCACCTATATTCCTCTGACAGGTCTGCGGCGCTCGCCGCGGGCCTAGCTGTGCGTGTATGCAAGAAACGGAAGAGGAGCGCCTGATCGTCGGGCTCGGCAACCCCGAGTCGGAGTACGCGGAAACGCGCCACAACCTCGGTTTCGCATGCGTGCGCGAGCTGGCGCGCAGGTTGGAGGCGCCGATCCAGAAGAAGCGATGGCAGTCGCTGGTCGGGAGGGCGGAGTCCCGCGGCGTGTGGTTCGTGCTGCCGCAGACGTACATGAACCTCTCGGGCCAGGCGGTCGCGAAGGCGCTGAAGGACACACGAATCGCGCCCGCGAACACGTGGGTCGTGTACGACGAGCTCGACCTGCCGCTGTGCCGGATGCGCATCAAGGGGGGCGGTTCAGCGGCCGGACACAACGGAGTGCGTTCCATCATCGAGGCGCTCGGTCGCGACGATTTCGTGCGCTTCCGGGTCGGGGTCGGTAAGCCCGGCGGCAAGGGCTCGGGTGCGGGAATCAGGCACGTGCTCGGGCGCTTCACCAGGGCTGAGAAGGAGCGGCTGCCGAAGGTCGTGAGCGGCGTCGCCGACGCGCTCGAGCTCGCTATGGAAGCGGGCGTCGAACGCGCCATGGACCACTACAACCGAGCCGGCGCGTTGGGTTGCGAGGAGTTGCCGTGACGACGTTGTGGGAGGCGGTGCTCGGCGCCAACGACCGACTGGACGGGTGGGCGCACCGCGGGTCGACCGAGCTGCACATCGCGCGGCTCCCGCGTCCGGCGTGGCCGATCGTCGCGGGCTCGCTCGCGCGGGCGATCACCGAGCGAGGCCGGACCGTGCTTCTTCTGGTGTCCAATCCCGAGCGTTTCGCCGACGAGCTACGCCCGTGGCTCGCCGGCCGCCCGGCGACGCACGTGTTTGCCGAGATCGGCGTGTCCTTTCTCGACCGCCCGCCTGCGTTCGACGAGGCCGTGAACCGCCGGCTCGAGGCGCTGGCCGCCCTGGTCACGGCTGACAAGCAGCCGGTCGTGGTCGTGTCCTCGCGACGCGCCGTGACCCGCCAGACCATCTCTCGCCGCGACCTGGTCGACACCACCGTCGTGCTCAGGCCCGGCGAGGTCTCCGACCCGGTCGCAATCGCGGGCCGCCTGGTCGAGCTCGGCTACTCACGCGAGCCGCTGGTGGAAGACCGCGCCCAGTTCTCGCTCCGTGGCGGCATCCTCGACGTCTTCCCCGCGGCCGCCGATGAGCCGGTGCGCGCGGAGTGGTCAGGCGACGCGATCGAGACGCTGCGCATCTTCGACCCACAGAACCAGCGGTCCGTGATGGCGATGGACGAGGCGGTCATCCGCACAGGCCGCGAGATGCTGATCGGACCCGACCGCGGCCGCGAAGCGGTCGAGCGCCTGCGCCAGTCGGTTTCGCTGGGAAGCCTGCGCGGCGATGTGCGGTCGGAGTGGGAGGACGAGCTCACACGGCTTGGCTCAGGCGCGGCGTTCGCCGGCGTCGAGTTCTACGCCGCCTACCTCGACCCGGCGCGACCGTCGCTGATGGATCACGTGCCGGAGGACGCGGTCGTGATCGATTTCGAGCCAGGACGTCAGGCTGCCGAAGCCCGCAGCCTGCTCGACGAGGCCGAGATGCTCGCCGCAGCCGAGGCACAGGGCGGCGAGCTGCCGCGCCAGTTCGCCCTCCCGATCGCCGAGCCGATCGAAGATTTCGGATCGCGTCCACGGCTCACCCTGACGTCAGGCGAAGGCGCGGCGGAAGCGATCGACCTCGGATGGTTCGAGGGCGAGCCGCTCGTCGGGCAGCAACGCGCGCTCGCCGGCTTTGCCGCACGCAGCGAGGGCGCTGCCATCGTCTTCGCCACCGAGCAGGACGAGAGACTTCGGGCGCTGCTCGACGAGTCGGGCGTGAAGACCCCGATGCAAGAGATCGACCTCGACCTTGACGTCGAGCTCGACCCGGCCCTCTATCACGCCGGCATCGACCTGGCGGCCGGCTGCGCCCAGCCCGAGATCGGATTCCACCTCGCGACCGACGCCGAGCTTTTCGGGCGCGTGCGCCGGCC
>DATKFA010000012.1:0-5371 GCA_035511715.1 Candidatus Acidiferrum sp.
GCCGCTCAGCATGGTTCGAGGCCAGCCGGAGATCCTGGTGGCGTACGAGCTCGACGGCGCGCCGCTGCCCACCGCGCACGGCTTTCCCGCCCGGATTCTGATCCCCGGCCACTACGGCATGAAGGGACCGAAGTGGCTCGATGCGATCAACCTCACCGACCAGGAGGCGCGCGGCTACTGGGAGCAGCAGGGCTGGGACCACACCGCGACGGTCAAGACGACGACGCGAATCGACACCCCGCAGGACGGCGACGTCGTCAAGCTCGGGACGATCGAGGTCGGCGGAGTCGCGTTTGCCGGGCTGCGCGGCATCAGCAAGGTCGAGTACTCGACCAACGGCGGCGGCACATGGGTCGACGCCCCATTTGACCCACCGCTCTCCAACCTGACGTGGGTGATCTGGCGGGCGGCGTGGACACCCGGATCCGAGGGCGCCTACCGCCTGATGGTTCGGGCCACCGATGGCTCAGGCAACCTGCAGGCGAGCGGCTCCGCACCGAGCTACCCCGACGGCGCCACCGGCTATCACACCGTCCAGGTGAACGTCTCTAAGTAGCTCGGGCGAGGAGCTCCTCGAGGATCTCTTTCTCGTGCGTGACCGAGACGAAGTGGCCCTCGTCATGCCACACGTGGAGGTCGACGCGCGGAAGCTGCGCCACGACGCGCCTGGCGGCCGAGAGAGGGGCGTTCATGTCGTCGTCGCCGTGCCACCAGGTGACAGACGTCTTCACGTCGCCGGGATCGAAGTCCCATGCCTGGTGCATCGCGTACGACTCGTCCGTCCAGCCTTCGGCGCCCTGCTTGAGCGTCTCGGCGATGTTGTCGCGCGACATCTTCTGCCACACGGGGTCGGCCATGATGGCCCGGTCGGGCGCGGGCGCGTCGTTGAGCACGCCCTGCATGCCTTCGTCGCTGAGCAGCCGCTTCCGCACCTCCACGAGAAATTCGTAGAGCGGCTGCCACCCCTGCTCCGCGAGCGCGTAGCCCGTGGCGTTGACGCCGACGAGGTTCTTGACCTCCTGCGGCTGGAGGTTCGTGCCGCCCACGACGACGCTTATGGCGGAGACGCGCTCCGGGTGCCGCGCCGCGAGAGCCAGGACGTGCGGGCCACCTCCGCTCGTTCCGGTCGCGGGTACGCGGTCGAGCCCGTGGGCTTCGAGCAGCTCGGCGTAATCGTCGGCGACGTCGGCGATGCCGCGGCCCTTCTTGCGGGTCGAGCCGCCGTAGCCGGGCCGGTCCGCCATCAGGTAGCGAGCGCCGACCTCGCGCTGGATATTGGGATTCGGGTTGTACTGGAGGCGCGAGCTGGGCGTGCCCTGGATACGAAGGATCGGCGTGCCGTCCGGGTCGCCCCACCAGCGCCACGCCATCTCGCGCCCGTCACGCAGCTGAAGAGCCCCGTCCTCGTAAATGCGTCCGTCTTCGGTCTTCTGTAGCTGGCTCCTAATCATTTCAGCGCCCAAAGTGACTTCAACGTGTCCCACCCCATTCGCAACGCACCCTCCTTGCGGATCATCCGCACGATGTTCCTCTGCTTGTCCCACTTGGACGTGCCGTCGACCCGGAAAAACTCGTCCAGAGCTCTATCCGCCACCTGGGGGTACTTCGTCAGGAGCTGCGGGTTGTGCTCGAGGAGCGGGACGGCCTTGTCGTACTTCTTCATGTCGGCCATGATCCACGAGGCGTCGAGCCTGCCCCGGTACTCGGCCAGGCGGCGTTCGGAGAAGTCGCCGCTTTCCTTGCAGTGGACGACCGTGTCCCCCGCGAGCTTGCCCGACCACATCGCCAGGTTGGAGCCCTCGCGGTGCACCGGGTTCGACAGCATCGCGGCGTCGCCGCACACGAGGTACCCGGGCCCGTAGACCTTCGGGATGCCGCGGTAGCCGCCCTCCGGGATGAGGTGCGCGAGGTACTCGACGGTTTCGGCGCCGCGAAGCAACGGCTTGATGGCCGGGTGATTCTTGAAGTGCTCCATCAGGTCGTTGGGGGTGCGCAGCGTCTTGTTGAACTCGCTCAGCAGGGCGCCCCCACCGACCGAGAGCGTGTCGTGGTTGGTGTAGATGAACATGAACCCCGACATGCCCATCGTCGAGTCGCCGAAGCACTCAACCGTGCAACCCTCCCCGGACTCGCAGTTGAAGCGCTCCTCGATCAGGCCTGGGTCGAGCTGCATGATCTCCTTGACCGCCATCGCGACCTCGTCCGGCCGCAGCTTCCGGCGCAGTGGCTTGCCGTCGATCACCGTCTTCTCGAGCAGCCCCGCGCCGAGCCCGATGCCCTCGCAAACGATGGTGACTTCGGCGTAGAGGTCGTCGCCCCGGCCGGTGCCGACGCCGACGACGCGGCCGTTCTTGGTGATGAGCCGGTCCACCACCGTCTCCGGCACCACCGTTGCGCCCGCCTTCTCCGCCTGCTCGGCGAACCAGGGATCGAAGCGAGCGCGGAGCACCGAGTAGGAATGCGGATGCTCGCGGTTGCGGAGGTTTTTGTAGTCGAGGCCGATCGCAGCCTCGGGCGTCATGAGCCACCGGCGCTCCTCGATGATCGGCCGCTCGAGCGGGGCCTGCCTCCAGTCGTCGCCTACGATCTTCTCGAGGTACCAGTTGTAGAGGATGCCGCCCATGACGTTCTTCGAACCGGGCTTGGCTCCGCGCTCCAGCAGCGCGACCTGCAGGCCGGCTTTGGCCATGGTGATCGCGGCGGCGGTGCCGGCCGGTCCCGCGCCGACCACGACCGCGTCGAATTTCTCTTCGTCAGCCATCCACTGAAAATTGAAGCTGATTGGGCTGACCGGCGGCGTGGGGTCGGGCAAGTCGACTGTGGCGGCCATGCTGGCCGAGCTGGGCGCGACGGTCGTCGACGCCGATGAGGCTACCCACGCCGTCTATGCGCCGGGCACGGGCGGATTCGACGCGATCGTCGATGCATTTGGTCCGGAGTACGTCCGCAACGGGCAGATCGACCGCCAACGACTGGGCGACCTCGTGTTCAAGGACGAGGCGGCGAGGCTGCGATTGAATGAGATCGTCCATCCGCGCGTCCGCGACTGGATGACCGCAAGGACGGCCGAGGCGGTCGATCGCGGTGCCGAGATCGTCGTTCAGGACGTGCCGCTGCTTTTTGAGAACCGGCTGCAGGGCCTCTTCAGCGCCACGGTGCTGGTTTACGCGCGGCCCCAGACCCAGGTCGAGAGGCTGGTCGAGCAGCGCGGGCTCGCACGCGATCGCGCGCGCTCGATTCTCGCCGCGCAAATGCCGATCGACGACAAGCGGCCGCTCGCGACATTCGTCATCGACAACGACGGCAGCCTCGAGGAGACGCACCGCCAAGTCGACGAGGTCTGGGCTAGAGCCCTATCTCTCTGAGCAACTCTTGCGTGTGTTCGCCGAGGCGCGGCGCGCGCCCGCCGTGGCGAAACAGCCGGCGCGCGACCACCTGTGGGTGCCGGGCGACCTCATCGAGGTCGAGCACCGGCTCGCAGCAAGCATCGACCGTGGACAGGACCCCCTCCCATTCATCCCGCGTGCGGGAGCGAAAGACCTCTTCCATCGAGCGCTGCACGTCCATATCTTCGGAGAGCTGCGCATCGACGAGGTCAGGTCTCTCGACGGCGTCGCAAAGCGCGCTCCAGAATTTCGGTTCCAGCGCCGCCACGCTGTAGTACCGACCGTCGGCGCATTCGTAGACGCGGTAGCAGGGATAGCGGCCGGCGAGCCGCTGGTCGCCGCGCGCGACCGGCTCGCCCTGCTCGAGGGCCGCGAATGCGAGCGCAAGCCACCGGACGGCGCCGTCGGTCATCGCCACGTCGATCCGCCGTCCCTCGCCGCCGCGCTGCACGGCGACCAGCGCCGCGAGGATCTCGACCGCGGGCTGGAGCCCGCCGCCGCCGATGTCCGCCACCTGGACTGAAAGGGGAACCGGTGGACCACCGCGCTGTCCGTTGAGCCCCAACGCGCCGGCGATCGACATGTAGTTGAGGTCATGCCCGGCGCGCGACGCGAACGGCCCATCCTGGCCGTATCCGGTGATCGAGCACATGACGAGCTTCGGATTCCGTTCGTGCAGCACCTCCCAGCCGAGGCCAAGCCGGTCCATAACGCCGGGACGGTTGCCTTCGACCAGGACGTCTGCCGTGGTGACCAGCCGCAGCAAAGCGTCCTTGCCGCGCTCCGACTTGAGGTCGAGCTCGATGCTGCGCTTATCGCGGTTGAGGGCGTCGAAAAGCGCACTCTGGCCGTCAACGAGCGGCGGCGTCCATCGCATGTAGTCGCCGGAGCCAGGCTCCTCGACCTTGATCACGTCGGCGCCCTGGTCCGCCAGGAGCATCGTGCAGAAGGCGCCGGGAAGCAGCCGCGTCAGGTCGAGGACGCGGATTCCTGAAAGAGGCACGCGAATTCAATACCACGTTGGAACGAGACTTAAGGCGGTACGCCGTGCGTTAATACCGCATGGAAAAGTCCGGTTCCAGCATGCGTCACAGCAATTCCCATCTCGGTGAGATGACCATCAAGGTCCCGGCGCCGTTCGCGGGCCTGTCGGACCTCGGCTTCACGGCCCAGTACCGGGCCCAGAGCTTCAACGAGCCGCAGCGCGACGTGCCGCTGCTTTTCGAGGGTCCGCAGCCTCCGATGCGACGCCTGGCGGAGGTCCTGCAGTCGCTGCGAGGCGTCAGGGCCACGACGTATGCGTGGACCGAGCCCGTGATGCTGAGCGACGATGTGGTGATCCTGGCGTTTCGCGATCGGAGCGTCAGCGAGGGCGGCGTCCTCAACGACGGCGCGCGGATCGCCGACTACGTGGTCAACCTCGTTCGTCCGGTCGTGTTCACGTTTCTCCACGACTGCGCGGTGGTGGCGGACCTCCGTCTGTCCGACGTGATCGAGATGCGTGTCAGCTCTGACCGTAAGTCGATCGCGGAGTTCACGCTGCCGCTGAACAGAATCGTCCAGCCGAACGGCGAGCGCCTGCTCTGGGGTTCGCTAAGCGCTTAGTGCGAGGGTGAGGCGGTCGGCGAAGGCGTAGGCGAGGTCGATGGGGTCGAGGACGGGACGCTGCTGGCCCGCGCGCTGCTCGTGCTCGAGATGACCGGCGTGGCGATCGCGCCGGGCGCCACGTTGGCGAAGTAGAGAGCGAGCGGCACCACGATCATGCCCGCGATGACGGTGAGCACGAACGTCACCGCCCCCCATTCGCCGCGCAAGGCCGCCCAGTTCACGAAGTAGGGATTCTAGTGGCGCCTAGAAATCGTCGTCGGACGAGGAGCCTTCCTCTTCCTTCTTCTTGCGCTGGTTCAGGAGCCGGATGAAGTCCTGCGCCCGCGCGAGCGCCTTCCAACGCTCCGGGAAGAAGTCCTGAACCAGGATCTGGCGGT
>DATKFA010000013.1:0-2824 GCA_035511715.1 Candidatus Acidiferrum sp.
CGCGTTGGGTCGAGCCGGCCGAGGTGCGCGAGCTCGCGCCGCTCGTCACCGGCGACGACATCCTAGGCGGCACGTTCTGCCCGAGCGACGGCATCGCCAGCCCCCACGCGGTCACCTCTGCTTACGTTGGTGCGGGCAGACGGTTGGGCGTGACGTTCCTCGAAGGCGTCGAGGCGACCGGCATCGTGCGCGACGGCGCGCGCATCGCGGGCGTGAAGACCTCCGACGGCGACTTCGCAACGTCTCACGTTTTCGACTGCGCGGGCGCCTGGTCTCGCGGCGTCGGCGCGATGGCCGGCGTTGACGTGCCCGTCGATCCCTACCCTCGCGACATCTTCGTCACCGACCCGATGGGTGGGGCCATGCGTCATCACCCGATGACCATCGACTTCGCGACGTCCTTCTACTTTCATCCCGAGGGCGACGGAATGCTGTTCGGCATGGGCAAGAAGGACGAGACGCCGAGCTTCAGCACCGACGTCGACTGGACGGTCCTCGATTCGATGTCGGAGGTGATCGAGAGGCGCTCGCCGCGACTCGGGACGATCGGCATCCAGGCGGCGTGGGCGGGGCTTTACGAGGTCACGCCCGACCACCAGCCGATCCTCGGACCGGTCGATGGCGTCGACGGTTTCTGGTGCGCGTGCGGGTTCTCTGGCCACGGCTTCCAGCAGGCGCCCGCGGTCGGTCACCTCCTCGCCCAGTGGTACGCGGGCGAGACGCCCGACGTCGCGCTGGACATCTTCGCGCAGCATCGGTTCACGACCGGTATCGTCGAGCCGGAACTGAACGTCGTTTGACGGAAGGAGATCGATCTAGATGAGCACCAAGACCGCCACCGGTAGGGCCGCCCAGGTCGACCAGATCCTGGGCGCGTTCGGCATCCGCCCCCAGGACACGGTCAGCGGCGTTGCCTTTGGCGGAAAGTTCAAGCAGGACGCGGGCGGCGCGGCGATCGAAAGCCACGACCCCACCACCGGCGAGGTGCTCGCCCACGTCCAAACCGCCACGCCCGGAGAGGTCAAGGCAGCGGTCGGGGCCGCGCACGAGGCTTTCGCGCGATGGCGTCTGGTGCCGGCTCCGCTGCGCGGAGAGATCGTTCGCCGCCTGGGCGACGGCTTCCGCGCGCGCAAGGAGGACCTCGCCCGCCTGGTCAGCCTCGAGAACGGCAAGATCCTGACCGAGGCACGCGGCGAGGTGCAGGAGGTCATCGACATCTGCGACCTAGCCGTCGGCCAGTCGCGACAGCTCTTCGGCCGGGAGATCGCGTCAGAGCGCAGGGACCACCGGCTGATGGAGATGTGGCATCCGCTTGGTGTCGTCGGCATCATCTCCGCGTTCAACTTTCCGCTCGCGGTGCCCGGCTGGGGCTGGGCCATAGCGCTGGTGTGCGGCGACACCATCGTATGGAAGCCCTCGAGCCTGACGCCCCTCATCTCGATCGGGGCGCAGCAGATCTTCCACGAGGTCACCGCGGGCACCGAGGCGGAGGGCGTCTTCAGCCTGATCATCGGCGGTGGCGGCACGGTCGGCGAGGCGCTGGTTGCGGACGACCGGGTCGCACTCATCCAGGCCACCGGCTCGACCCCGCTGGGCGAACGCGTGGCCATGGGCGTAGCCAAGCGCTCGGGCAAGGCGATCCTCGAGCTTGGCGGCAACAACGCCGTCATCGTGATGGCAGACGCGGACCTCAAGCTCGCCCTGCGCGCTGTCGTGTTCGGCAGCGTCGGCACCGCGGGGCAGCGCTGTACCAGCACGCGGCGGCTCATCCTGCAGCGGCCGATCGCCCAGAAGTTTCTCGACCAGGTCGTTCACGCATACGGCACCATCGGCATCGGCGATCCGCTCGATGAGAAGACTCTGATGGGTCCGCTCATCTCGGAGGACGCGGTCAGGGACTATCGCGAGGGCCTTGCCGAGATGCAGAAGGAGGGCGGCAAGCTCGTGTACGGCGGCAATGTGCTCGCCGGCCGTGGCGGCTACTTCGTGGAGCCGGCGATTGTGAAGTCGAACGTCGACATGCCGATAGTGAAGGAGGAGGTGTTCGCGCCGATCCTCCACGTGTTCGAGGTCGACAGCCTCGAAGAGGCGATCAAGGTCAACAACTCCGTGCCGCAGGGCCTGAGCAGCGGCCTGTTCACGACCGATCTCGCCTCGGCGGAGCGGTGGCTTTCGGTGTCGGGCTCCGATTGCGGCATCGCGAACGTGAACGCAGGCACCTCAGGGGCGGAGATCGGCGGCGCGTTCGGTGGCGAGAAGGCCACTGGCGGCGGCCGGCAGGCCGGCTCGGACGCGTGGAAGGGCTACATGCGCCGCCAGACGTGCACGATCAACTACGGCAAGCAGCTTCCGCTGGCGCAAGGAGTCGAGTTCCCGGTCGACTAAGACCGCAGCTCTTGGATGACGGGTGCGAAGGCGCGCACGCCGTCGGTACCGCCGAGGGTCAGCGCGACCTGCACCTCTGCGATCCCGAGTCGCGCGTGGCCGCGCAGGGTCTCGGCCATCTGGCGCGGCGGCCCTTGCAGCGGGTTCTCGTCTGGGCGCGGCACGTAGCCCGAGCCCGGCATCGCCCCGCGCACAGCCGTGGTCGCGGTGAGAGTGTTCGGGTCGCGGCCATGCTCGCGGCACGCGTCCTCGATGATGCGCAGCTGCCGCTCGGCCGACTCGGGGCTCGCGTCCGTGTAGCCGAGCCAGCCGTTCCAGATGTCCGCGTACTGCGCGACCAGTCGCTGCATGCGCGCCCTGGGGTTGAGCGTGCCGATCATGACCGGCGGCCCGCCCTGGCGCCGGGCCGCCGGCAGCAGGCGCACGCCTCGCAGCTGGT
>DATKFA010000014.1:0-5012 GCA_035511715.1 Candidatus Acidiferrum sp.
ACTGATTCATGGTCGTGCTTGCAGGCCCACAGCGTCTCGCGAAACTCATCGCGCTCTTCGTACGCTTCGGCCTTGTAGATGAGGCGCGGCACGGGACCAATCCCCGGCCGTCCGTGCGAAGCCGTGACCCGGACCTTGAGAGCCACGGCCGAAACCTAGTTCTCGCGCCGCCCCAATGTCATCGTGCATTTGCGGTAGCCAGCTTCACGTGATTCGGCTGCCGAGCTCCGCCGGCTCATCGGGCTCGAGCAGGCGGAGCTTGCCGTCGGCCTCGGTCGCGGCCAGGACGAGCACCTCCGAGCTCACCCCAGCCACACGGCGCGGGGGCAGGTTGAAGATGCAGACGACCTGGCGGCCGACCAGCTCGCCCCCCTTCGGATAGTCGGTCCTGGCCGCCGCGACCGACTGACGCATTCCCAGCGGACCGAAGTCGATCCGGAGTCGGTAGGAGGGCTTCCTCGCCTCCGCCAGCTCGCTCACGTCGACGATTCGTCCGAGGCGAATATCGATCTTCTGCCAGTCCTCGATGTCCGCCACTACGCGCGCTCGAGCTCCAGGACCACGATCCCCTTTCCGAATGTTTTCGTGTCGACGAGCTTCAGCTCCCGCTTCGCTGTGTCGTCCGTGAACAGACGCTTACCGCTGCCGAGGATGACCGGGTGCACCATGAAGCGGTAGACGTCGATCAAGCCCGCTCGCGACAGGGCGCGGAACAGCTGCCCACTGCCGGCGAGGAGCAGGTCGCGACCGGGCTGCGCCTTGAGCTTGCGGACTTCTTCCTCGACGTCACCGTCGAGGCGCGTGGAGCCGGTCCAATCCAGCCGCTTCAGCGTCGAGGTCACGACGTATTTAGGCATCGTGTTCATCTTCACGCCGAAGTCGCCCGTGCCCTCCATCGTCGGCCATGCCTTCGAGAAGCCCTCGTACGTGAGACGCCCCAGCAGCTGCGCGTCCGCGGCCTTCAGCTCATCGAACTTGAACTGCCCGGCCTGCTCGTCGAAATAAGGGCCCGACCAGCGGCCGGGCTCTTCGAAAACTCCGTCGAGCGAAAGGTATTCGGTTGCGACAAGTCTCATTGGCTGGATCGCCTCCACCGGGCCGACTCTTTTTCGTTCGGGCTCAAGCGATCGATGTCGACCGTGAAGACCTCGCGCG
The DNA here is from genome assembly GCA_035511715.1 of Candidatus Acidiferrum sp. GTDB lineage: Bacteria > Chloroflexota > Dormibacteria > Dormibacterales > Dormibacteraceae > 40CM-4-65-16. The sequence goes on from DATKFA010000014.1 coordinate 1,156, forward strand.
GCGTCCGCCGTTGGTATTCACGCCCGGTGTATTTGAGGGCCATGCGGTCGATGAAGGCGAGGTTGTCGTCTGGGTGGATTTCGATCACGCGCCCGCTCATCGAAAGCCACAGCCATGGATTGGTGGTGCTGACGATGGAGATCGAAACCTGCGGCCGTTTGCGGAAAGCCTGTCCCTTGCGTGAGCCCACGGGGGAGCTGATCAGGATGTGCTCGCCGTCGTAGTCGACCCACATCGGGAAGGTCACGATGTGACCTCTGTCGTTGAGGTAGGAGACGTGGCCCAGGGCCGGCTCGTCGAATAACACGCGAAGTTGCTCCGGAACCTTCATGTTTCCCATTCTGAGGCGAGCCGGGAAAGCGCATGCATGGTGTCGGCGGTCGCGGGATAGAGAGATCGATACACCGCGTAGTACTCCTCATACAGGCGCGCTCGCCCTGGATCCGGCTCGCAGGCGTCCAGGCTGATCTCGATCGATGCGCACGCCTCCTCGACGCTTGCGAACTCGCCCGCGGCGACGCCGGCGAGGAGCGCCGCCCCGTACGCCGGGCCTTCGTCGACAACGGTCTGGACGATCGGCCGCCCGAACACATCGGCAAGCAGCTGCCGCCAGAAACGATTGCGGGTTCCGCCGCCGGTGGCGCGGATCTCGCGCGGCGACGCGCCCAGCTCCTCCATCACCTCCAGGGAGTCGCGGAGACTGAACGCGACTCCTTCCATCACGGCGCGGGTCATGTGGCTGAGGTCGTGACGAGACGTCAGGCCGAAGAACACGCCTCGCGCGCGCGAGTCGAGGTGCGGGCTGCGCTCGCCCGTCAGGTAGGGCAGAAACACCAGGCCCTCGGAGCCTGGCGGCGCGGTCGCTGCGCGCGCGGTGAGGTTGTCGTAGCCGGTTTCGCCGATCAGATCGCGCCACCACCTCAACGCACCACCCGCCGCAAGGGTCACTCCCATCAGGTGATACCGACCGGGTACGGCGTGGCAGAACGCATGCAGGCGGCCCTGGGGATCCGAAGACAGCGCATCGGTGTGGGCGAACAGGACTCCGCTGGTGCCGATCGAGCAGCTGGCCAGCCCATCGCGGATTATCCCGGTGCCTATCGCGGCGGCGGCGTTGTCGCCGGCGCCCGCGATACGGGGACTCTCGTAGACCGGCGGCAACCACGACCTCGGAATGTCCAGGGCGTCCAGGATCTCGTCGGACCAATCGCGCTTCCTCAGGTCGAGCAGCAAGGTCCCCGAAGCGTCGGAGACGTCGGTCGTCTTCTCGCCGGTCAGACGCAGGCGTACGTAATCCTTGGGCAGCAGCACTGTCGCGACGTGCGCGTAGCTCTCCGGCTCCTCCTCGCGCAGCCAGAGGATCTTCGGCGCCTGAAAGCCGGTCAGGGCGGGATTGCCCGCGATCTCGGCCAGGCGCTCGGCTCCGACCAGGCGCGTGATGGCCTCGGCCTGGGCGGCGGTCCTCTGGTCGTTCCAGAGAAGCGCCGGGCGGATGACCTCATCCTTCGCATCGAGAAACACCGCGCCGTGCATCTGGCCGGTCAAGCCGACGGCGGCGACCTCGCCGCCGACGCTCCCGATGACGTCCCGCGCCGCCTCCCACCAGCTTTCGGGGTCCTGTTCCGACCAACCGGGACGTGGCGAGAGAAGCGGGTATTCGGCGACGGCGCTCGCGACCACGCGCCCGGAGCCGTCGACCGCGACGCAGCGGGCGCCGCTCGTCCCGATGTCGACTCCGAGCATCGCGGCCCTAGTCACGGCCAAAGTGTCGCGCTCTGATCAAATGCACGTGTGCGAAAGGCAGTGCTGACATATGAAGCGCGAGAAGCGCGAATCATCTCGCGGATTCGCGCGATCCCGAGGGGATTCGTCCGCACCTACGGCGACATCGAACCGCTGGCGCCGCGGATGACCGGCCGCGTGCTCGCCACGACCACCCAGCGCCTGCCCTGGCATCGCGTCGTTCGCGCCGACGGCAGCGTGGCGAAGGGCGCGCGCCAGCTTCAGCTGCTGCGTCGTGAGGGCGTGCCGCTCATCGGCGACCGAGTTGACCTGAGAAAGGCGCGACTGCCCCGCTGAGCGCTCGCGTCCTTATATATGTGCGCGCCGGCCGTAAAAGCTGTAGGCGAGCGCAACGACCGCGAGCTGGAGCTCGAGCACCGTTCCCGTCGCAACAAACACGTCAGGGCTGTCCTTGAAGATGAGCAGGGCCACGATTGGCCCCAACACGGCGAGGACGGTGGAGATGATCAAGACCGCGAACCACGCGCCCAGGCCGTGCGCCGAAGCGATCGCGGCCACGGCGGTCACGGCGGACGCGACGAAGATCAGGAGCGGCAGCAGCAGCGAGATCGGGATGTAGACGTCGCAGCCGCTGCCGGTGCACGCGGTCGCGAGCGCCCTCATCACGAAGTAAGCGCCGACAAGCGCGATGACCACGGCGGCGAGAACCCGGATCACTTCGCGGGGCGCACGGCTCTTCTCGTCTTGTATGTGGTGAGTGCCCCGCCGACGATGCTCAGACTGAGCAACAGCATCGCTGCGAAACCGACACCGATCCACCACGCCATATGCCATAAGGCGGCGGTCATGCCCACGAGCGTGAGGAGCGCGGTCAGCCCGAGCAGGTTGTACGAGTAGAGGAGCACCTTTCGCGTGCGCTTCTGTTCCGACTCGCGCGGATCAAGCGCCTGGCCCACCTCTTCGGAGGTGAACCCGGCTTCGACAAACGCCGCTGTCGCCACCGTCTCGAGGTCGACCTTCTTCATGTCGACGGCGATCCTCAGGAGGACGAAGCCCGCAACGTCCAGCGGCAGCGCCAGCGCGAACGCCGCCGTTGCGACCAGCACGGCGCGATCGACCGGACCGACGGTGAGCATGGCGCCGAGGATCACGAGGCTGAACGCGATGAGCGCGCCGAATATCCAGTTGCCGAGGTCGAGGAGCCACGGCGTCACGCGCGCGAGGAGAGTCCCGAGCGCTGCCTGCGTCCGCAGCCAGGTCTCGTCCACGGCGGCAGGTCGCTTGCTCATTCCGGGTGAGTATGACTCCGTACATCTGCGCCCCGAAAACGCCGGATCGTCCAGACGATCCGGAGCAGTTAGCCGGAGTTGGAGGCCATCCAGGCGGCGATCTGGGCGCGCGAATTGAAGCCGAGCTTGTTCAGGATGCTGCGCACGTGGCTGTCCACCGTTCTCTCACTGATGAACAGGCGCGCGGCGATCTGCTTGTTGCTCAGGCCCTCCGCAACCAGCCGCGCCACATCGTCCTCGCGCTTCGCGAGCGCGCCGTCGCGCCGATGTGGTTCGGCCGCCGCGGTGACAGGTTCGTCCAGCGCCAGCCTGACCGCGGCATCACGCGTGAGACGGCGGCCGCTTTCGAACTCGGTCCGATACCTCGTTTCGCCCAGCACTCCCACCGCCGACTCCTGCGCCATCTCCACGTACGGAGCGAGCACCGCCATCACGGTCGCGCCCGCCCCGGCGCGAATCGTGTCCGCCGCCCCCAGCAGCTGCGCTGCGATACGAGCTCGGCCGGCCGCCGCGGCGAGGTAGCCGAGCGCGGCGAGCAGGTAGAACTGCCCGATGCGATCGTCGACCTGGTACGCAAGCCGCAGCGCCTCCTCGTAGCGCGACTTTGCCTCCGCGAGGTCGCCACCAAACAGCGCTGCACCGCCGAGGTTCAGCAGCATCATGTGCCGCGCGTAGAGGTCGCCCGCCTCGCGGCTGAGGCGCTCACCTTCGGTCGCGGCCGTCCTCACCGCCTCGACGTCACCTTCGAATATCGAATTCAGCGATACGGCCTGGAGGATCCCGACGCGCGTGGCCACGTCGTCGACCTGTGACGCCACAGCTTCC
>DATKFA010000015.1:0-3871 GCA_035511715.1 Candidatus Acidiferrum sp.
ACCTTTTCCATGTCGCCTGGCAGCAGCTCGGCCAGCTTGGCGCCCAGGCGCGCGCGTGCCTCGTGCGCCATGAAGGGGCTGATGTAAGGGAGCTGCTCGGCCTGGCGCTGGATGGCTTCGATGATCCGGCGGTCGCCGTGACCCGCGTTCACGCACATGAGCTGGCTGTTGAAGTCGAGGTAACGGCGCCCGTCGGCGGTGTAGAAATAGACGCCCTTCGCACTCGTCACGGGCAGCGGTTTCAGCCCCGACTGGGCGGCCCAGTCGTAGAGCGTGTGTCGATGGCAGAGCTCTGTGATCTCGTCCGCGCTCAGCGATCTGACGGCCTCGAGAACCACGTCCGAATCGTACTCGCGCGTCTGGCGACGCAGGTCTTTGACAACCCCTCCGGCCGGTGTTATTACGGGTGCGCACCGATCGGCTTTTTCAGGGAGGGGCACATGTATCCAGCCGCCTTCGACTATCGGGCTCCCGCGACCCTCGACGACGCGCTGTCGATCCTGGCGCAGCATGGGGAGTCGGCCAAGGTCATGGCCGGCGGCCAGAGCCTGATCCCGCTGCTCAAGCTCCGTTTCGCCCGGCCGGAGCTCGTTGTCGATATCGGCCGGATCGGCGGCCTGAACACCATCAAGCGCGACGACGGTCACGTCGTCATCGGCGCCCTCGCCCGGCACGCGGACATCGAGCGCAGCAAGGAGCTGGCGGCTTCGGCGCCGCTGCTCCCCGAGGCGGCGCACTGGATCGCCGACCCGCTGGTCCGCAACCGCGGCACGCTGGTGGGCTCGGTCTGCCACGCCGACCCCGCCGGCGACTGGGGCTCGGTGGTCCTGGCGATGAAGGCCGACATCGTCGCGCGCTCCGGCTCCGGCGAGCGGGTGATCCACGGCGCCGACTTCATGAAGGGACCGTTCGAGACGGCGCTCAAGCCCGAGGAGGTCGTGACCGAGGTTCGAATCCCCGTCGGCAAAGGCCGGGGCGGGGGCGCCTACCTCAAGCTCGAGCGCAAGGTCGGCGACTTCGCAACCGTCGCGGTGGCGGTCCACCTGCACCTGCAGGGCGACAGGATCGAGATCGCTGGGATCGGCCTCACGGCCGTCGGACCCAAGAACATCCAGGCGGTCGAGGCGGAGCGGTTCCTGCACGGCAAGCAGGCGACGGACGACGTGTTCGCGGAGGCTGCGCGGCTCGCGGCCGCCGCCGCGGAGCCGAACGACGACATTCGCGGCAGCGCCGCATACAAGAAGGACGTGGTCCGCGTGTACGTGCAGCGCGGCCTCAAGACGGCGGTGCAGCGCGCAAAGGAGGCAGGGCAGTGAAGGTCACTCTCAAAGTCAACGGCGCGGAGCGGGGCGGCGACGTCGAGCCGCGCGTCCTGCTCGTCGACTTCCTTCGCTCCAACCTCCGGCTGACCGGCACTCACATCGGATGCGACACGTCGAGTTGCGGCGCCTGCACGGTCCTGATCGACGGCGAGCCCGTCAAGTCGTGCACCCAGCTCGCGGTGCAGGCGGACGGTCGCAGCATCACCACCGTGGAGGGACTGGCAACAGCCGCCGGCCTCTCGCCGATGCAGATCGGCTTTCACCAGGAGCACGGCCTGCAGTGCGGTTTCTGCACTCCGGGGATGATGCTCGTCGGCACCGCGTTGATCGAGCACAATCCCGACCCGACGGAGGACGAGATCCGCTGGGCGATCAGCGGCAACATCTGCCGCTGCACCGGCTACATGAACATCGTCAAGGCGATCAAGCACGCGGCGACGCTGCGGGCGCAGTCCGAGGTCGTGCATCGCGAGAAAGCCGGCGCGGCTTCAGGAGGCGACTGAATGGCGACCGAGGTCCACATGCACGGCCGCATCGGTGAATCCATCAAGCGCAAGGAGGACGGCCGCTTCATCCGCGGGAAGGGCAACTACCTGGACGACATCGAGCTGCCGGGCATGCTCCACATGGCGATCCTGCGCAGCCCGCACGCGCACGCGCGCGTCAAGTCGGTGGACACCGCGGCGGCGTCGGCCATGCCCGGCGTGATCGCCGTCGTGACCGGCGAGCTGATGGCCCAGCACAAGCTCGCATGGATGCCGACTCTGAGCTACGACACGCAGGCAGTGCTTGCGACGGACAAGGTGCGATTCCAGGGCCAGGAGGTCGCGGCGGTCGTCGCCGAGACTCTCTACCAGGCCGAGGACGCCCGCGACGCGATCGTCGTCGACTACGACGTCCTGCCGGCCGTGACGAGCCCCGAGCAGGCAAAGCAGTCCGGCGCTGCGTTGATTCGCGACGACAAGGAGGACCAGAAGGACAACCACATCTACCACTGGGAGTCGGGCGACAAGGAGACGACGCAAGCCGCGTTCGCCACGGCGGCCAAGGTCGTCAGGCTCCACACGTTCTACCCGCGATGCCACCCGGCCCCGCTCGAGACGTGCGGATGCATCGCCGACGTGAACGGCGCGACCGGCAAGGCGACCATCTACATGACGAGCCAGGCGCCGCACGCGATCCGGACGGTTTTTGCATTGGTCACCGGTCTTCCCGAGCAGAACATCCGCGTCATCTCGCCCGACATCGGCGGAGGGTTCGGCAACAAGGTCCCGGTCTACCCGGGCTACGTGGTCGCCACCGCGGCGAGCCTTCTCATCGGCCGTCCGGTCAAGTGGGTCGAGGACCGAAACGAGAACCTGATCTCGACCGGTTACGCCCGCGACTTCCACATGACCGGCGACCTCGCCCTCGACAAGGACGGCAAGATGCTGGCGCTGCGCGTCCACCTCGACAGCGACAACGGCGCGTTCTTCGCCGACGCCCAGCCGACGAAGTTCAAGGCGGGACTGTTCCACATCGTCACCGGCTCGTACGACATCCCCACCGCGCATATCACGGCCGACGGCTACTACACGAACAAGGCGCCGGGTGGCGTCGCATATCGCTGCTCGTTCCGTGTCACCGAGGCGAGCTACCTGATCGAGCGCCTCGTCACCAACGCCGCGATCGAGATAGGGATGGACCAGGCCGAGTTCCGCAGGAAGAACTTCATCAGCAAAGAGCAGTTCCCCTACCGCTCGGCGACGGGATGGGTCTACGACAGCGGCGACTACCACAAGGCCATGGACGTCGCCCTCGACCAGCTCGGCTACGACAAGCTGCGCAAGGACGTGGAAGCGCGGCGCAAGAAAGGCGAGATCACCGGCATCGGGATCGCCAGCTTCACCGAGGTCGTCGGCGCCGGCCACGGCGCGGACTTCGACATCCTGGGCCTGCGCATGTTCGACAGCGCCGAGCTGCGCGTGCACCCGACCGGTAAGGCGCTGCTGCGCATGGGAACGAAGTCTCAGGGCCAGGGCCACGAGACCACCTTCGCGCAGATAGTCACCGAGGAGCTCGGCATCCCGGCGGCGGACGTCGCGGTCGAGGAGGGCGACACCGACACCGCGCCCTACGGTCTCGGCACCTACGCGTCGCGGTCCACGCCGGTGGCGGGCGCTGCCACGGCGATGGTCGCGCGCAAGCTGCGCGACAAGGCGCGAAAGATCGCGGCGCATCTGCTCGAGGCCGATGAAGCAGACCTCGAATGGGATGCGGGCAGGTTCTACGTCAAGGGCTCGCCGGACAAGGCCAGGACGATCCAGGAGATCGCCTTCGCGGCCTACACCAACCTGCCCGAGGGCATGGAGGCCGGCCTCGAGGGCGTGCACTACTACGACCCACCGAACATGACCTTTCCGTTTGGCACGTATGCGGTCGTGGTCGATGTCGACAAGGGCACCGGCCAGGTCAAGGTGCGCCGCGTCGTCGCGGTCGACGACTGCGGCGTGCGCATCAATCCGATGATCGTGGAAGGCCAGATCCACGGCGGGCTGACCGAAGGCTTC
>DATKFA010000016.1:0-4527 GCA_035511715.1 Candidatus Acidiferrum sp.
GCGTTGGAAAAGGCAGTCGACTGCATCGGATGCAACGGATCCGCGGCCACGCGTCCGTGTGATTCATCCCTTCCATCCGCTGTCCGGTCGGGACTTCGATCTGGTGACGTACCGGAAGGCATGGGGCGAGGACCGCGTTTACTTCCACGACGAAGCGGGGCGACTGCACCAGATGCCCGTCGGGTGGACGAGCGCCGTCGAGCCTGACGCCTTCCGGACGACGTCGGCGGGGCGGTGCCGATTCCGCACCGATGACCTCGTCCGACTGGCCGATCTGATCGACAGGCTCAAGGGTGATATAGGCGGCGAGGTCGTAAGGTGAATTATGCCGTGAGTGTCAGGGGAATAATGCCGGTGGTAGATCCTAGCGCCGAGTCGACTTGGCAGCAAACGCTAGAGTTGTCCCGACGATCACCCAGGAGTCGCGGGCACGAAAAGCTTGACTCCCGGGTCATAGACGGCATAAAATGCCTTACACATACGCCACGGAGATCGCCCATGTCCGACCGCAGGCATCCCGACCCCAAGCTCGACGCCCTCAGGGAACGGGGGCTCCTCAATCCCAGACCCGAGCGCGTCAGCGACGAGGTCTTCCATCAGGCGGAGTTCTTCGACGCGCGAGATCTCTTGCAGGTCAAGTACGAGATGATCCGCCGGGTCGAGATCGAGGGGGCTTCCGTCGCGCGAGCGGCCGACGCCTTCGGCTTCTCACGTCCGTCGTTCTACGACGCGAAGTCGGCGTTCTCCGAGAGCGGACTGCCCGGCCTCCTGCCGAAGAAGCGCGGGCCACGCCGCGCCCACAAGCTCCGGCGCGAGGTGATGGACTTCATTGATGAGATCCGCGCCGGAGACGGCGCGGTGACGGCGTCGGCCCTCGTCCGCCTGGTGAAGGAGCGATTCGGCGTGGCGGTCCACCAGCGCAGCGTCGAGCGCGCGCTCAGGCGCCCGGGAAAAAAACGGACATGACGCCCACGGTCGCGCTCGTATCCACCGCCGTGCGTGAGGCCCTCTCGTCGAGCTACGAGGATCTCCGGCGGGTCGTGATCGCCGGCGCCGACCGACAGGGCTGCGGCGTGGGCTTAGCCCTGTTCACCCGCAGCGGGATGGCTCGCTGGATGGACACTTGCATCGACATGCTCACCCGATCGGCCGCGGCACCGGCGCCGCGGCGTCATGTCGAAGAGCCGCTACATCTCGACCCCGACGTCCGCATCGAGGTGGCGATGGTCCTCGCCCAGATGGCCCTGTCGGCTCACGCCCAAGGAGCAACGATATGATGAGCAGCGACGCCCACCAGAAGGTCTCGGCCCGACACCTCAAGCGAAATGCGTACCTCTACGTCCGCCAGTCGACGCTGCGGCAGGTCTTCGAGAATACCGAAAGCACCGAGCGGCAGTACGCGCTTCGCAAGCGATCGGTCGCGCTCGGCTGGCCCGAGGACAGGATCATCGTCATCGATAGCGACCAGGGACGGTCGGGCGCGTCGATTGAGGGCCGCGACGGCTTCCAGAAGCTCGTCGCCGACGTTGGCATGGGGCACGCCGGCATCGTGATGGGCTTGGAGGTCTCGCGCTTGGCGCGCAATTCCTCCGACTGGCACCGGCTCCTCGAAATCTGCGCGCTCAGCGACACGCTCATCCTCGACGAGGACGGCGTCTACGACCCAGCCCACTTCAACGACCGGCTGCTGCTGGGCCTCAAGGGCACGATGAGTGAGGCTGAGCTCCACGTCCTGCGCGCGCGCCTGCGCGGCGGAATCATCAGCAAGGCCCGGCGTGGCGAGCTGGAGGTGCCGCTACCGATCGGCTTCTGCTACGACGGCAACGACCGCGCGATCCTCGAGCCAGACAAGCAGGTGCAGGAAACGCTGCGGACGCTCTTCCAGACCTTTCGCCGCACCGGCTCCGCTGTCGCGACCGTGAAGGACTTCCGGGCGCGAGGAATCAAGTTCCCCCGCCGCGCACGGTCGGGACCGGCGAAACGCGAGATCATCTGGGGCGACCTGGATTTCTCGCGTGCGTTGTGGATCCTCCACAATCCTCGCTACGCGGGCGCGTTCTTCTTCGGGCGCACCCGCCAACGTCGGCACGGCGACCGCAACAGCGGCAGGTTCCATCGCCTTCCGAGGGAGGAGTGGACAGTGCTCATGCCGGGCGCTCACCCTGGCTACATTACCTGGGACGAGTTCGAGGAAAACCAGCGGCGCCTGCGCGAGAATTCCCAGGCACACGGTGGCGACCGGCGGAGAAGCCCACCACGCGAGGGCCCTGCGCTCCTGCAGGGCTTGGTCATCTGCGGCGTGTGCGGCGAGAGGATGACCGTTCGGTACAACGTTCGCGATGGCAAGCTCCTGCCCACGTACATCTGTCAGAAAATGGGCATCGAGCAGGCGAAGCCCCCATGCCAGCTGATTCCCGGCAAGCACATCGACGAGGCGGTCGGACGGCTCCTGATCGAGGCCGTGACGCCGATGGCGCTCGAGGTCACCCTCACGGTCCAGAAAGAGCTGGAGTCACGCGCCGACGAGACGGACCGGCTGCGCTCGCGCCAGGTGGAGCGCGCCCGCTACGAGTCCGATGTCGCGCGCCGCCGGTTCATGAAGGTCGATCCCGACAACCGCCTCGTAGCCGACGAACTGGAAGCCGAATGGAACCGGAAGCTGCGCGCACTCACCGAGGCCCAGGCGGAATACGAGCAACGCCGCCAAGCCGAGAAGGCTGTCCTCGATGAGGCGCAGCGCGCTCGCATCCTTGCGCTCTCCACGGACCTGCCGAAGCTCTGGCGGGAGGCCACCACCCCCGACCGGGAGCGCAAGCGGATGGTCAGGCTGATCGTCGAGGATGTTACCCTCATCAAGGGCACCCCGGTCACGGCTCACGTGCGCTTCCGTGGCGGCGCCACCACGACCTTGACCTTGCCGCCAACGCTGAACGCCTGGCAGATGCGCCTGACCAGTCCCGACGTCGTCGCGGAAATCGACAAGCTCATTGATCACCACACCGATGCGCAGATCGCGCCCATCCTCAACGACCGTGGCTACACGTCCGGCATGGGGAAGGCGTTTCAGCCCTTGACCGTTCGTAGGATCCGCCAGGAATACAAGCTGCGCAGCCGCTACGATCGATTCCGCGCGGCCGGCATGCTCACCCTACGCGAGATCGCCCTTCGCCTTGGCGTCGCCAGCGGCACGGTGAAGCACTGGCGTGATCACGGCCTGCTCCGCGCTCACGCCTACAGCGACAAGAACGAGTGCTTGTACGAAGACCCCGGCGACAGGCCGCCCGCCAAACTACAGGGACGCAAGCTCCAAGAGCGGCGTCGATTTCCAGAGGTCCGTGCGAATCGTCTCAAGGAGGTGCAATGTGAAGCGTAGCCCTTCAGGTTCGGACTTCGCGCTGGCAGCAACAGCGGCTTCACCCCTGCCCCGCGCAACATCTGCCGGAGCTCCTTCGTGTACAGAGGATCCCGCTCCAGGATCAGATATCGCTTCCCCCGCAAGAATCCGTCGTCGATGTCGATCAGGTTGCGCACCATTTGCATCATCCACTCACCGCCCGGGTTCCGCGCCAGCCCCACTACCTCGACCAATCGGCTCCCGATGTCGATCACGAACAGCACGTGATACCGGACCAGCCCCAGCACCGTCACGACCTCCACCGTGAAGAAGTCCAAACCGACGATCACGCCCAAGTGAGCTTTGATGAACGTCGCCCACGAATACTGTCGCTTCCGTTCAGGCGCCGGCTCGATGCCATGCTCGCTCAAGATTCGCTCTACCGTCGTGCGCCCGATCTTGTAGCCGAGGTTGTTCAGCGCGTCCCGCAGCCTCGTGTAGCCCCATCCCGTGTTCCGCGTGGCCAGTGGCCGCCGCGGACATGACGGCGCAGGAAGCCGCGATCCCGCATCCGAACGAAATGGGTCTGCTCGGCGGCTTCGTGCGATCGATCGAAGCAGGAGCGCGGAAGTGCTGCTCGTCGTCAAGCCAGACACCGTGGTCCGCTGGCACCTGGTGACGACGCAGTTGCTATTTATCATGATAACCGTCATGATCCCTGTCTGTGAACGCCGGCCATCACGGTTCCTACGTCACTCGAGCGCTCGATCTCGGCAAGCTCGCAGCGCGCAAGTCTGTCTTTCTCTTCGGACCGCGACAAACGGGCAAGACGGCGCTGCTGCGCCACGCTCTGCCGGGCGCGAGAGTCTACGACCTCCTGGACGGGGACGTCTTCTTGACCCTGAGCCGGCGTCCGAACCAGCTGGCTGAGGAGTTGGGCCCCCACGACGAGGTCGTGGTGCTCGACGAGATTCAGAAGATCCCGGCGCTGCTCGACGAGGTGCACCGGCTGATCGAACAACGAGGCCTCCGCTTCGTCCTCACGGGCTCGAGCGCGCGCAAGCTGCGTCGGGGCGGCGTCAATCTCCTCGGTGGGCGTGCGCCGAGTCGGACGCTACACCCGTTCGTTCGGAAAGAGCTGGGCGCCAGCTTCGACCTCCTGCGGGCTCTCGATCGTGGCCTGATTCCATCCA
>DATKFA010000017.1:0-4640 GCA_035511715.1 Candidatus Acidiferrum sp.
AGCCACCAACATTTGCCTGGCGGTTTGGTTTTTTTATCTGTTGACGTGCCCTTAGGGGGCTGTTAACTTTCGCGACGCCCCAAGCGGCTGAGTACGGTAAACCTGAGGATACCGAACGTCGAGTAGGTGGAAGGTCCGGGGCAACCCGGGATGGAAACCGAAAAACGCATAGGGGACTTCAGGGTAAACAGGAAGGTCTCTTGGGGCATTACTTTTCCCCAGAACCTCCACACGGGCTCACTAATTCGAATAGCCCAGTTTTGACGCCTCCGTGCAGGCTTTGTCCACAGCCTCGGCGTCGAATGTGGCCCCACCTCCCCGCAGTCTGCTGACGCCGTCCGCAAGCCGCGCGATCGGGTCGGGATCCTCGTAGCGGAGCCAGCGATAGGCGTCCGATCGAGACGCGCCGGGATGGGCCGCCAGGTACGCCTGGACCGTTAACTCTTCGACGTCCCTTAACAGTCCTGCCTCGACCAGGGATGCGAAGTCCTGGGCGGCCATCCAGTCGAGAAGGCGCGAGAGGCGTTCGCTCAGGAAGGCGCCGTCGGGAGGTCGTAGACGCTCGTGCGCAGCGTGCAGATGAACGGCAGGTTGCGGTAAAGCTCGCGGTAGTCGAGCCCGTACCCGACCACGTAGTCGTTGGGGATCTGAAACCCGACGTACTTCACCGGCACCTTGACCATCCGGCGCAGCGGACGGTCGAGCAGCGTGACGATCTCGAGCGAGGCCGCGCCACGCTCCTTCAGCTTCGAGACGACGTAGTCGATCGTGAAGCCCGTGTTGATGATGTCCTCGACCAGCACGACATGCTTGCCCGCGATCGGATAGTCGATGTCGCGGACGATCCGGACACGGTCCTGCGGCTGCGCTCCGGCGTAGCGCTTGAGGTCGAGGTAGTCGATGACGAACGGCACCTTGATCTGCCGGGCCAGGTCGGCCATGAAGAACGTGATTCCTTTCAGGACTCCGACGAGCACGATCGACTGACCGCGATAGTCGCGCGAGATCTTGCGGCCGAGCGCCCGAATACGCGACTCCAGCTCCACGGGTGAGATGAGGATCTCGCCGACGTCTTCCTTGCGCAGGTGCTGCACCTCGAGCGCGCCGTACCCGGCCTTGGCCAGCAGCTGCTGGTAGTCGCGCCGGTAGAGCAGTCGGACGCTGAGCTCGGGGTAGAGCTCGCGCACCAGCCGCAGCTTGCGGTTCTTCGGCGTGACGAGCGACTGCTTCATCGTCGTGAGCTCGATGTAGAGGTCGTGCTCGGGAAGATAGAAGTCCGGCGTGAACATCTCGGCGACGCGAGGTCCCTCCCACGCGATTGGAAATGAGACGGGCTCGTACTGCCAGCGGATGCGGTAGTAGTCGAGGAATCGGGCGAACTCCTGCTCCGACGGGTGCGCGAATTCCACGCGCGAGTGAGCGGGGCCGGTTCGTCTGACCAGGCGCGAGCGCTGCCTTACCGGGCGGCGCCATTTCTGGGGGACGGAGTTGAGGGACGACGCCAATGGGACGAGGCAGATTGTACTCTCGCGTTTGGGAGTCCCCCGGGAGGTCTGATGGGCACACCGGCGCAGCGGATGGTCGCCGAGCAACTGCGCCCGCACGGCGTGATCGACGAGCGGGTCCTGCAGGCCATGGCCTCGGTCCCTCGCGAGGAATTCCTGGCGCCTCGGATGCGGAGGCACGCGTATGAAGACCGCGCCCTGGCGATCGAGTGCGGGCAGACGATCTCGCAGCCCCTGGTGGTCGCGCTGATGATCCAGGCCGCGGCGCCCAAGCCCGATGACATCGCGCTCGAGGTCGGAACCGGTTCGGGTTACGCGGCCGCCGTCCTGAGCCGCCTCTGCCGCAAGGTGAGCACCATCGAGCGCGAGCCGGCGCTCGCCGAGCACGCCTCTGAGGTGCTGCGGCGCCTCGGCTTCGACAACGTCGAGGTGGCGGTCGGCGACGGCAGCCTCGGGTGGCGGGCGGAGTCGAGATACGACGTGATCCTCGTCGCCGCCGCCGCGCGCGATGTGCCGGTGGCCCTCGTCGAGCAGCTTGCCGACGGCGGCCGCATGGTGATCCCGGTGTCCGTCGCCCACGACGAGCCCCAGGACCTGCGGGTCTACGAACGCCACGGCAGCGAGGTGAGCTACCGCTCGATGTTCCCGGTCCTGTTCGTTCCCCTACGGACCGGGTGAGGCTTTAGGCGAGGGCGAAGGCGACGCGCCCGCGGGCGGCGTCGACGAAGCGCCGGAGATCGTCTGCAGCTGCTGGAGGATCTGGCCGACCGTCTGCATCTCGGTCCCGAACGTGGTGAAGTCGCCCCTTGCCAGCGCCGCGTACGCGGCCTGGTAGTGCTGGTTGGCCTGGGCGACAAGGCTCTGGATCTGCGCGACCTGCGCCGCGGTGTAGGTGGACGGCGGCGGGCCCGTGCTCGTCGGCGGCGGGGCGGTGCCGACAAGCTGCTGGATCGCCTGGTCCAGGGTATCGGTGTAGACCACCTGGTTCTGGTTGGCGAGGATCACCTTCTTCAGCTCGGGCAGCGCCGACTGTTCGCGCGCGCGGAGGTAGACCGGCTCGAAGTAGAGGAATGAGTTACCGATCGGCACGACCAGCAGGTTGCCCTGCTGCACCTGTGAGCCCGCCTGGCTGAACAGCGTGAAGTCGGCCGAGATCGTTGTGTTCTGGTTGATCCGGTTGGCGACGAGCTGGGGCCCGTCGATCACCTTGCCCTTGGGCAGCACGTAGGCGGTGTACTCGCCGTAGTGCGCCCCATCGCTCCGCGCGGCCAGCCACGAGACGAGGTTGTTCTTGTTGAGCGGCGTGAACGGCATGATCAGAAGGAACTCCGCCTGCTGCTGTCCCGGGAGCCGGAACAGCACGTAGTACGGCGTCACCGGCGCGGCTGCTGTCGTGGGCGAGTTCTGCGCGGTTGGGATCGCCCAAACGTCCTCGCGCGCGAACAACACCTTCGCGCCGTCGGAGTCGGCGTTCACGTGGTAGATGGCGTAGACGGAGACCTGCGCGTTGAACAGGTCCTCGGGGACGCGGAGGTGGGCGCGAAGCCCTGATGCCATCGAGTCGATCGGCTTGAACAGTGAGGGAAACGTCGCCGCGTAAGCCTTGATCAGCGGGTCCTTCGGGTCGATCACGTAGAACGTCGTCGTCCCTTCGTATGCGTCCACCACGACCTTCACCGAGTTGCGGATGTAGTTGATGTCGTTGTCGCCGAACTGCTGGGCCTGCGCGTAGGGATACGTGGACCCGGTCGTGTACGCGTCGAGTATCCAGTAGAGCCTTCCATCGACGACGACCAGGTACGGGTCGTGGTCGAGTGTCAGGAATGGCGCCATGGCCGAGACGCGGTCGGTGATGCTGCGCCGGTAGAGCATCAGCGATTTGTCGGTGACCTGTCCGGAGACCAGCAGGTTGAAGTCGCTGAGGCGAAGCGAC
Organism: Candidatus Acidiferrum sp.; assembly: GCA_035511715.1. Lineage (GTDB taxonomy): Bacteria > Chloroflexota > Dormibacteria > Dormibacterales > Dormibacteraceae > 40CM-4-65-16. The sequence goes on from DATKFA010000017.1 coordinate 3,439, forward strand.
CAGAGCGCTTTGTTGACGCTGGTCATCGGCACTCCGTGCGAGCCCTTGTAGTTGTTGAACACGTCCTGGCCGCCCTGCGGGAAGTCGAACTCATTGGTCTTCGACGGCGCGATCACGTAGTCGCTGGTGGTCTCGCCGAAGTAGATCGCGGGCTGGTTGATGGCCAGAGGTCCGGTTGGAGGCACGTCGCTGACGACGTACTGGGGCAAGCCCTCCGGCCCCGCGCCATTGACAGGACTCCCCGCTGCGCCGTACCCGTGCGTGTACTGCAGGTGGATGTTCACCCACTGCTGCGCCTGCGCGGCCAGCTTGGTGGTGTCCATCTCGCGGGCGCTGATCTCGATCTGCTGGTACTGCCCGGCGATCATGTAGCGGTCGATGTCGATGTCGTTGAAGGTGTAGTACGTGCGCAGCGTCTGCTGCTGTGTATACGTGTCCTTGAGCTCGGAGTAGTCCCACAGCCGGAGGTTGTTCACGGTCACCTGGTCGTTCTGCACGTCCTGGGCTGTAAGCGGCTGGTCGCCGCTGAAGTTGCTCACCGCTACGTTCGAGAGCCCGTAGGCGGCTCGCGTGCCGGCGATCTCGCGCTGGATGTAAGGAAGCTCATAGGTCTGGGCGTTGGGCGTGACCTGCACACCCTGGACGAACCCGGGTACGGCCGACGCGACGATCGTCAGGACGATCCATGCACCTACGGCTACGACCGGCAGCCACAGCCGCCGGATCCATGCGTTGGCGATGAGCCCGCCGGCGAGGACGATCCCCGCAGCCGACTGGAACGTGTACAGCGGCAGCCGTGCGTTGACGTCCGTGTAGGCCGCGCCCCACACGACGCTGCTGTTGTGCGAGTAGAGGAGGTCATAGCGACCCAGCCAGGTCGCCACCGCCAGCGACACTCCAAACAACGCGATCAGAACCGACACGTGGGCGAGGGCCTGCGGCGTCGGCCTGAAGTCGAAGCTGTCTCCGCGCCACGCGTAGAGGGCGGCGATCAGAAGCACCGTCATGAAGGCGAGCCCGAGCGACCAGTTGGTCGCGGCGTGCAGGAACGGCAGCGTCAGCAGGTAAAAGGAGATGTCCTGGCCGAGAACGGGGTCGGTCGTGCCCGTCGGCGTTGCGTGCAGGAACAGCGCGAGCGCCTGCCACTGCCCGAAAGCGCCGCCCGCCAGGATCAGCGAGATCACGGCGGACGCGCCGAGGCT
>DATKFA010000018.1:0-5686 GCA_035511715.1 Candidatus Acidiferrum sp.
TCGGCGATCGGCTTCGCGCCTTGCTTCTTGGAAGGCTCGCGCAGGCCGTAGACGACCTCGTGCCCGGCGGCCTCCCATCTGCGGCCGATGGTGCCGCCGACCCGCCCCGCTCCGATGACAGCAATTTTCATGGGCCGCCTCCTGCGGAAAAAAGAAAGGCCGGGCCGACTGAGGCCCGACCTTTAACTGCTCAGCGAGTCCGGTTTATTCGCCCTCGATCGGAATGGCCGCCAGTGAACGACTTGACGCCTGTCGCGCAATTTCGTCGAAGGCGATGCAATTTCGCTGTTGTCCCGCGGTCAGGCGCGGAGTGGGTCGTACCTTGTTACCGCGCGCCGTCGTTACCCACGTATGGATTTGAGGCGACTTATCGTCCTCGCCCTCGTGTTGGCCTCGGCTTGTGGGCCAACCTCGACGCCGCGGTTGGCAGTAACACCGTCCGGCGCGGCGACCGCAGCAAGGGCCGCGGTGTCGCCGTCCCCCAGGTCCAGCGGTACGGCCGAGGGCGTGCTGATGCTCACGGGCCAAGGGCAGCTTGGAAGCACGACGTCGACCAAGTACGGTCTCTACGTCATCGGGGCAGACGGGCGAATTATCAGATCAGCGACCGCGGGAATTCAGAGTGCCGGGTGGTACCTACCTCGATTCTCCGTGGCAGGTCACTCCGTCTACTTCATTGACGGCGACCAGGCTCTCAAGGTGCTCCGCATTGATGGGTCCGTGGGCGCTGTGGCGCAGCTACCTGGCGGCCCGGCCGATCGCGTTGTCTTCGCCGTCAGCCCCGACGAAAGCAGGACCGCATACAGCGTTATCCACTTTTCGGGGTCCGGCGCTATCTCTACGAGCTTGCGAGTTGGAAATCTTGACGGAAGCAATGTTCACGAGATATTTTCGGGGCCGACCATCGAGTTTCCCATCGGCTGGCGGTCCGGCCAGCTTGTGATCGCTGTCACGCCCTCTGCGACCCCTCAGAACGCGGGTGAGGTTAACCCTTACTGGGCCGTCGCATATCACGTAGCAGACGCAGCCACCGCCAACCGGACATATTCAACGAGCCCGACATGTGACGAGCCGTCGTCGCCACAAGGTCCAGTAAATGGTGCCGGCACAGTCTGCCAGCAGAACTCCGGCAACACCCAGATCTTCTTGGCGCTTGGCTGGGACGGCAGCAGGCGAGAGCTCTTTCGTGCTGCCGTTGACGGTAATAAGAATGCGGTGCCACCCGCTGTGCTGAGTCCTGACGGCCAGAGGGCGGCAGCGGGAATCGCGGCCGACCACCGGATCAGCCTGCTGTCAGGTGGCTCCGCGGTGCCCACCGCGGCCGTTGGAACCCCAGCCGGATGGTTCGACGCGGATCATCTACTCTTCATGACCGCACCGTGCTGCCAGCCATTGATCGCGGCCGCTGTGCTTGACGTGAGCTCGAACACCGTGACCCCCGTCGCTGCCGGGCTGGCGGGCGAAGCCGACCCCTACGCCCCGGTCTTCGTATCCGTCCCGAGCAGCCTGGTCTAGAACCAGCCACGTCGCTCCTACGGCTGCGCAGATGGTGCACTGGCAGACCGATCTGGTTGCAACGCGGAGCGAAATCCACGTAGGCAACGAAAAGGCCGGAATTGTATTCAAGACCGGCCTCGATAGCCGACGAAAGCTAGTTACTCGTCCTCGATCTGGTTGTACATGAGGCTGTCCTGGATCTCGTAGAGAGCATCCATCGCCTCCATGACCGAAGCCGGCTTCGTCTGGGCCAGTACGGTGACCTCAGGCGACTCCTCGATGACCTTGTTGACGGCCGTCGAGAGGACAGGCGGCATCTGCCGCTGGTCGGCCAGGTTCAGCATCTCCAGCTCGTTCAGGAGCTTGTCGATGTAGTGCATCTTGTTCCGGCGCGCGTACTTGGCTCGCTGGATGCGCCGCTCGCGGGCAGTCATGTGCTCGATCGCGCGGCTTGCCTGCTTGATCATCGGCATCCCTTCTATCTCCTCCGCATAACAAGTTTAGGCCGCCTCCGCAATTTGTCAAGATTGACCTGTAATAAATCGATTTAGCGCTCCGGGCCTGTGCTAGAGTCGGCTCAAGCGACCGGGAATGAGGCCTGAATGATCGCCGGCCGTTCGACCCGCATGGAAGTCCTCGAGCTGCTGCGGCGCAAGGGCCGTTCGAGCGCGGAAACAATCGCCAACGACCTGGGCGTGACCCCCAACGCGGTGCGCCAGCACCTGACCAACCTGGAGCGCGACGGCCTGGTCGTGAGCCAGCCGGAGCGCAGCGGGCGCGGCCGCCCGTCCCTCCTGTTCGGCCTGACGGAGCGCGCCGACGCGGTCTTCCCGAAGCGCTACGGCCAGCTCGCGACGATGGTCCTGCAGGAGGTCCAGGAGATGGGTGGGCCCGACGCGCTGGACGAGGTCTTCGCCCGCGTCGCGGCCAGGCACGCCGGCGCCATCGCGAGAGACTTCGAGGGGCTCGACTTCGATGAGAAGCTCCGCCGCGTCGTGGCGTGGATCGGCCGCGCAGGGACGCTGGTCGAGCAGACCGAGTCGTCCGAGGGCGTGAAGATAACCATCCACAACTGCCCGTTCCGCAACACGGCGCTCAAGTTTCCGCAGGTCTGCACCATCACTCCGCAGCTCATCTCGCGACTCACCGACGCTGCCATCTCGCAGGCAGACTCGATCCACCGGCACGACCCGTACTGCTCCTTTGTCGTCCAGCGACCTTCCATCGCTCACTAGCTCTCAGGTCAGGCAGGTCGACGCCCTTGTCGCCGAGCGCTTCGGCATCCCGATCGACTGGCTGATGGAAGCGGCCGGCTGGCAGGTTGCGCGATTGGTCGACAGCCCTGCGGTCGTCGTGTGCGGTGTAGGCAATAACGCCGGTGACGGATTCGCAGCCGCCAGGCACCTGCACCGTTGGGGCCGGCTCGCTCGGGTGTGCTGCATCGATCCGGAGCGCGTCCACGGACCGGCCGGGGTCGAGCTGGCGGCGCTGCGGTCCACGGGCGCCAAGGTCTCGACGGATCTGAGCTTCGACGGCGCGGATGTCGTCGTCGATGCGATCTTCGGGACCGGGCTGAACCGACCGCCAGGAGGCCGCTTCGCGGAATGGATCGAGGCGATCAACGCCTCGGGCAAGAATGTGGTCGCCGTCGACGTCCCCTCCGGGCTCGACGCGGACACAGGCGTCGCCTACTCTCCAAGTGTGCGCGCTGACCTGACCGTCGCCCTCGGCCTGCCGAAGCCTGGCTTGAGCGGCGAGGTCGTCGTCGTCGACATCGGCGTACCCCTCCAGGCTTACGCGGCGGTCGGCGTCGAGGTCGACAGCAAGCTCTTCGGGGATCGCATCACCTTATGAGAGGCGAGGTCGTCTGGGACCACGGCGTCTCGCTTCCGGGCCACCGGCTGTGGCTCGACCCGCTGGTGGTGCGGAGCTTTGCCTTCATCTCGCACGCCCACACCGACCACGCGCGGCGGCACAAGGAGGCGCTGCTCACGCCGCAGACGCTGGCGTTGATCCCCGAGGCGCGACGGCCGCGGGGCTGGCGAATGCTCGGGTTCGGCGAGACCATGCGTCGGGGCGAGGGTTCGGTGACGCTCCATTCAGCGGGCCACATGCTCGGGTCGGCGCAGCTTCATTTCCAGGATGACGGCTGGTCCGTGCTCTACACCGGCGACATCAAGCTCCGGCAGCCTGGCCGGATCGAGACCTTCATCCCCCGCGCCGACGTCCTGATCCTCGAGACGACCTACGGCCGGCCCCACTTCCGGTTCGGCGATCCGGACGAGACGCTGGAGCTCATCGCGCGGTGGTGCCGCCTGGCGCTGGACAGCAATGTGACGCCCGTGCTGCTGTGTCACGCGCTCGGCAAGACGGAAGAGGTGATGCTCCAGCTGGCGAAGTACGGGTTCACGTTCGCGCTCGAAAAGCGATGTGCGCCGTGCGCCCAGCAGTACGCGGAGGCAGGACGATCCCTGCCCGACTGGATCGAGCTCGACGGCGAACCGATAGGCGATCGCGTGGTCATAGCGCCCCCCGCCGGCAAGGATGAGATTCGACGCTGCCTCGGTCGTTACCGGACGGCGCTCATCTCGGGATGGGCCAAGGATGCGGAGTTCTCGCGGTTGTTCGGCGCCGACGCGTCGTTCGACCTGTCAGACCACTGCGACTTCGACGAGCTGATGGAGGTGGTCGTCCGCTCCGGAGCCGATCAGGTCTACACCGTGCACGGATACACGGAGGACTTCGCTCGCTCGCTGCGCCGCAAGGGCGTCAAGGCGTGGGCGCTGGAAGCGAACGAGCAGCTAGCTCTGGCCCTCTAAAAGGCCCGGATCCGGATCGTCCGGACGATCAGGCATTTCGCGGGCCCGAAAACCCCGGATGGTCCGGACTATCCGAAGAAGTGGGTCGTTAGCGCAGCGCCCAGCCCGAACGCAATACCGCCCGCCTCAGGTCGTGGTTCGCGGCCGCGGCCTCGCTCAGCTTCATGAGCAGAAGGTCGACCCACGCCGCCAGCTCGACCGGCGGTCTCAGCTCGAGCATCTCGTTGCGGACCCGAGCGTGGAAGCTGCGCCCATCGACGTCGATGGAGAGCTCCGTGATCGGCCCGCGGTTCAGGTGGCCGCGCTTGGCCTGGGCGATCGGGATTCGCTCCACGAGGTAGTCGAGCAGCTCGTGGGGCTCATCGCGCTCCACCAGCGGCGCGTGGCAGAAGACGCACGCGTCGTCGATGGGCAACGCCGGGGCGGAGCAGACCGGGCAGTTCATTTTTTGTGGCGGGTCGTGAGAGTGGGTTTTTAGTCTGTGTAGCGGGTAATTGTGTGGTCTTCGCGCCGTTTTTCAGCCTGATATAACGGGCAATCTTCGAAATTCCGTACGCAGATGGGCGGGCTGTCGCGCAGGGCGTATTTGCGCTTGGACCGGTGGTCGACGTGGCAGTCGAACCTGTAGACGCGCAAGAACGCCTGGCGCTCCTTCAACAGCTCTTCGAGGTAAGGGCACCGCCGCATCGGGTCCTACGATAGACCGCCGATGCTCGAGTTCTCCCGCGCGGGCGCCGCGATCGGTGCCACGTCAGCGACCCTGGAAAAAACCCGCATCCTCGGCGCCTACTTCCGCACGCTGAGCGAGGACGACCTCAGGCGCGCGGCGGTGTACATGAGCGGCCGCGCGTTTCCGCCATCGCAGCGACGGACGCTTGGCCTTGGCTGGTCGACGGTGAGCAAGGTCATCTCGACCCTCTCCTCGCAGGACGAGGAGGAGCTCGGCTCGCTGTTCCGCAAACATTCGGACCCTGGCGACTGGGCGGGCGCAGCGCTGCGCGGCCACACCGAGCCCGCACAGGTCACCCTTGCCGACGTCGAAGGCACGCTCGAAGCGATCCGCAGCGCCCGCGGCAACGCGAAGGCCAGGCCTCTCGAGGAGATGCTGCGCCACATGGACCCAGATTCGGCGCGCTTTTTCATCAAGATCATCTCCGGCGAGATGCGCATCGGCCTCAGCGAAGGGCTGGTCGAGGCCGCGATCGCGGAAGCATTCGGCGTGCCGATCACGCAGGTCAAACGGGTGCACCTCATCACAGGCGACATCGGAGAAACCGCCGTCCGATGCAAGAAAGGCGACATCGGCTCCAGCAGCATCACCCTTTTCCAGCCGGTCCGTTTCATGCTGGCGAGCCCGGTTGAGACGCCCG
>DATKFA010000019.1:0-2912 GCA_035511715.1 Candidatus Acidiferrum sp.
TTCGGCTTGTCTCGCCAGATGCGGGCGAAATCACGCATGGCCGGGGTCGCATTCGGGTCCTGATCGCCGGTCGGCCAGTACGCGACGAGCAGCTCGTACATGCGCCGGCCGTAGAGCATCGTCCCGACCGACCGCGCCTCCTCGTTGAACAGCTCGTGCAGCTCGTCGTCGACATGCACGAAGTCGAGCGAGCCATCCGGCGTCGCCACGTATCCGTCGAGCGAGACGGACATCGAGTAGATGAGCCTGCTCACCTCTCGGCGCGGAAATCGCGCGCGGCAGCCACGCACGTGGCAAAGAGGATCAGGGCGCCGATGGTCCAGATGTTAGGGAACGGCAGCAGGCACGGCTGACGCAGCCACGCCAACAGACCGACCGCAAGGCCGATGACAATCGCCCATCTCAGGTTGCGAATCGCTACGACCAAGACCATCAACACCAGGGGCAGCAGCGGGAGGTACTGGTAGGGGTTGATCTCTCCGGGCAGGATGCCGCCCAGGCCGAGGCCCAGCGCCATCCCGTACGCAGGATTCCATCCGCTCCTTTTCGCAGCGAATACCGCGGCGCCAATCACCGCCAGCAGTGTGAGCACGGTGAGGACCGACGCGAGCACCCCAAGGTGGATCGGGGACTGCAGGATCTGTATGCCGCCGTCGGGCTTGATGATCGGATACGGGTCGCCGCCAATTGAGCGGCCGAAAAGGGTGCCGACCGAGGTCTGCGCGCAGTCGGGGTTTGGGGCTCGCAGCGACGGGATCAGCACCGCAGTGACGTAGTTCCACGCGCCGCTGAAACCGAGCGGGATGCACGCGACGGCGGTGATAAGGACGCCCGCGACGACCGCCGCGATCAGGAACGGTCGCGGCCTCGTGCGAGCGCCCAGCACCATGAGCGCGGGGTAGAGCTTCAACGCTGCCGCCGCCGCGACCAGGGCGCCCGAGAGGCCGGGCCGCGTACGGATCAGGACCAACCCCGCGCACGCGAACAGCAGCAGCCACCCGCCGATCTGTCCAGCGTCGACCTCCGCGTACAGCGGCGGGCAGTAGAACGCCACGGCCCAGAACACGGCCTTCTCGAGAGGCGCGCGCGCGACGAAACGCTGGACGAGCAGAAGCCCGATCAAAGCCGCTGCGGCGTCGGTAACGGTCCACGCCGGGACCTGCCACGAGGCAGGCAGCAGAGAAAACGGTGCGCCAAGCATCGCGGCCGCCGGGGGCCGGATGAGCCCGAACACGGGCACCAGGCCGGTCGTCGCCAGGGCGTGGGCCGCCTCGGAGTAGATCGCCTGCGGATCGTGAAGCCAGCGATCTCCGGCCAGGATCAGGGCCCGCGCGTCGGGCCGGTCGGGGGCGAGAAGGTTGCCGTAAACGTCCCGGATCAGCCAGACCGCGGCGATGGCCCACCACAGGAGCGGCCGGGCGAGAACTCGTCGCAGCAAGGGCGGAACTGGCACCCGCGCATGGTAGGTTGCCGCGCACGTGACGACTCCGCCGCTCGCGTTGCACAGGACCGCTCTCGACAACCGCAGCTTCCGGACGATCCTGCTGGTCCTGGCGGGCGTCCCCGTCGCCGTGCAGTACCTCTGGCAGGCGCTCATCCAGCCACTCGCTTTCGGCGTTTACCTCGGCGACTTCCAGGAGAGCTACATGCGCGCGGCCCAGCAGGTCGCTCGCGGTGGCGATCCGTATGACCTCTGTCGCACCGTCGGCTGCCTCGAGCCGACCGGTCCGCAGTATGTGATGCCGCCGCCGCTGGCGTGGATGCTCCAGCCGCTCATCGGCATCGACAGCCGGGCGATCACGATCGGGGCGATCCTGCTGCTCAACGCGTCGCTCTTCATCTTTCTGTTCTTTGTCCTGCGAACGATGACCGTCACCGATTGGCAGCTTGGGGCGCTGCTCGTCCTGGTTGCGATCAGCTTCGAGCCCGTCATCGGCAACATCGACGAAGGCCAGGTCAACCTCGTCCTCCTCGCGCTTTCGGGTGTGTGGCTGTGGGCTTGGGTGCGGGATCGATGGTGGGGAGGCCTGGCGATGGGCGCAGCCGTCGCGATCAAAGTGATCCAGGCGCCGGTCGGGCTGCTGATCCTGTGGGGGCGCCGGTGGTCGATGCTCGCCGCCGCCTCGGTCACGGGTCTGCTCTTGTGGCTGCTGCCTGGCCCGCAATCCACAGTCGAGTACCTGTTCTCCGTCCTTCCCGCGGTGAGCCAGGGCACCGGCCTTTACGAAAATCACTCACCGGGCGGGACGATCACAAGGCTGCTGGCGCCCGACACGTTCGCGGGCGTCGTCCACGGCAGCCCGCCGGCGGCGCGCCTGATCACGCTAGCGATAGCGCTCGCCGCGCTCACCGCCACCTTCTTCGTTCTTCGCCAACCTGCAAAGGCGTCCGCCGGCCGCATCCTCGAGGCCGGTGCCGTCGTCGCCGTCACTCCCCTGGTGACAAGCTACTCCTGGGGCACGCACCTCGTCCTACTCCTGCTGCCGATGTTGGCGCTGATCGCGTGGTCAGTCCCGCGTCGGGACTGGACGGTGCTAAGCCTCGTGGCGATCGCATACGTGCTGCTCGGCCCCGCGCACAAGGGCATGCAGGTGCTCCTGGTCAGTGGTTACTCGAACCTTGTCGTGCTGCGATTGCTCGCCGAGCTGGGGGTGGTCGGCGTTCTGGCGGTTTGGGCCGCCTCATTGCTCGCTGTACGCCGCGTGGGACAATCAGCTTCTTCGATCGCGTCGGAAAACGGGGGTAGAGAGAATGGCGCTCAACGCTGACGTCAGCTTCACGTGGATCGGACACGGCACCTGGAAAGCACGAAGCGCAAAAGGCAAAGAGATCCTCATCGATCCCTGGGTCATGAACAACCCCATCGCCCCGGAAACGCTGAAGAGCGTGGACAAATGCGACCTGATGCTCAT
>DATKFA010000020.1:0-3413 GCA_035511715.1 Candidatus Acidiferrum sp.
ACCTAGTCGGCCGCACGGCGGTGAAGCTCTTCCTTCCCGACTCCGACCCACCCTCGCTTTTCCGCGCGGGGGATCGGGTGAAGTTCTTCGCGGTCGACGCGTGACTGAAGCGCTTCGCGTGTCGCACCCGGGGATCCTGACGACGATCCAGGACGGAGGCCGCCCCAACGCCGTCGCGTCCGGCGTGCCGGCAGGCGGGGCGATGGACCGGTTCGCTCACTCGGCGGCGAACCTGATAGTCGGCAACGACCGCGGAGCCGCGACTCTCGAGTGCACGCTGACAGGACCTCGCCTGGTGGCGATCAAGCCATGCGTGATCGCGATCACCGGAGGTGATCTCGGGCCCTCGATCCCCATGTGGACGGCGGTCGAGCTCGCGGCAGGCGACGAGGTGGCTTTCGCCGGGCGGCGGAGCGGGGCGAGGGCTTACATCGCAATCGGCGGCGGCGTCATCGGCGATCGCTGGCTCGGATCCATGTCCACCAACCTGATGTGCGCTCGCGGCGGCATGGACGGGCGGGCGCTCGTCGCCGGCGACGTGATCTGGACCGGAGAGTGGCACGACCCGCCGGTCGCGGGTCGAACGCTGGTGGAGCAGCTGCGGCCTGAGTACGCCCACCGCTCGCTGCGCGTAATCCGCGGTCCGCACTTCGCGCGGCTGACGCATGGATCCCAGCAGGACCTCTGGACCGCGATGTTCACTGTCAGCTCGACCTCCAACCGAATGGGCTTCCGCCTCGACGGCGCGGCGCTCGAGGCGCCTGGAGACGAGCTCCTGTCGTTTCCCCTGGTGGCCGGCGTCGTCCAGCTCCCGTCAGGCGGTCAGCCCATCCTCCTGATGGCCGACCACCAGACCGCGGGAGGCTACCCCGTGGTCGCGGTCGTTACGAGCGCATCGATGCCTGTCGCCGCGCAGCTGGCGCCGGGCGACGAGCTGCGTTTCGAGGAGACGTCGATCGAGGACGCGCTCCGCGCCCGCGCGGCTCAGCGCGCGGCGCTCGAATCCTTGACCAGCTGATTGATCCAGCTGACGTGCTCGGCGTAGTGGTCATAGGTGTTGCCCGCGACCCAGTCGAGCGCCGGCCGGTTGTCGGTCGCATCCCGCGGCTCGTTCGGCTGGTAGTGGTTGTACGGCAGCCGCAGGTCGTCGTCGCTCATGCTGCGGAGCAGCTTGAGCAGCAGGGCGTGCGTCTGGTGGAAATATTCGAGCGCTTCCTCCGGTGTCTTATTCCGGTGCATGCCCCAGACGGCCGCGTTGATGGCGTCGGTCTCATCGACGTCCGGGCCGACACCCATCGCCTGATGGCGATCAGCGCCCTGGAGCAGCGCGAGCAGCGAGTGCTCCCACGCGGCGATGTGGATGAGGTGATCCTTGACGGCCCAACCGTCGGCGCCGATGAGCGACAGGCCGCTCGGTCCAAGCGAGTCGACGAGCGAGTCCAGCTCCATCCACGACTTCTCGATTGGCTCGACGACGCTGTTGGGTTGCGTCAAGAGCCGGCAACCTTCCTGGCCTCGGCGATCACGGCGTCGTAGTCCGGCTGTGGCTGCTCCCGCGACGCGACCCACGTGTAGCGAATCACCCCTTCGTGGTCGATGACGAAGATCGTCCGTCGCGCCATGCCCGAGTAGCCGGCGACGTCGTCGCGGCGAACGCCGTAGTCGGTGACCATCTTGCGCTCGAAGTCGCCGATCAGGTCGAACGGGAGGCCCCCGAGCTCCTTCGCGAAAGCCTGGTGGCTGAAAACCGAATCGACGCTGATGCCGTAGACGCCGATCCCGCCGGCGACCGCCTCATCGTTCCTTGACCGAAACTCGGTCAGCTCTGTTCTTCAACCGCCGGTGAAGTCGAGGACATAGAAAAGGAAGATGAGCGCGCGGTGCTTCTGAAGCGCCTCCTCGAGCGTCAGCTCCTGCCCGGCGGTGGTCGGCAGCTTGAAATCGGGCGCCTTGTCCCCTACCTGCAGCACCCGAAAAATTCTAGGGGGCCGTTGACTCCAGCACGTACCAGCCCGACCGCGTGGCGCCCGTGATCGCGTAACCGCGGTCCATCGCCCCGCCCAGAGCCCGACGCAGCGCACCGCGCCATTCGCGGGCGAGCGCGGGTTCGGAGTGGCGCAGCGCGACGATGTCCTCGGGGACCTGACATATAAGGACGCGCGCGGATGACTCCGTCATCACAGGCTCGCCTGACGAGCCGACCGCGAGGATGGCATCGCTGCCCCACGTACGCAGCTTCTCCGCGTCCGGCTCTCGAAGCCGGCCCTGGGCCGCCGACTCCGCCCGCTCCGAGTCGAGGTCCCAACGAATCAGCAGGCGGTCGGACTCGTCGCCTGCGTTGATCCCGTCCTGCATCTCGCCATAGAAGTTGACGAAATAGCTCGGCGCCTCGGCGCCGAGCTTGGTCAGGTTGAAGTAGACGTTGCGCCTCACGAGCGGGTCGGTGGTCCACTCCATGACTCGGACGTTCCGCTCCAGGCACCATCGCCGCTGATGCTGCTTCAGCTCGAAGCCGAGTCCGCGAGCCTCGCTCTCGGGCAGCACACCGAGGATGTGGGAGTGCATGTGCAGCTCGCGTCGTGGGTCGCCGCCCAGCCACCCCACCAACCCGCCGATCAACACGCCGTGCGCATACGCACCGGCGACGTAGCTGCCCGAGTGCGCGAGGGCTTTCAAGACGTCCGAGTCGAGCGAGGGCTCGCCGGGGCGACCCCAGACCACGGCGAGCAGGTCGGCAAGCATGCGCAGGTCGCCGATGTCATGAAGCTCTCTGATGTCCGCGCTCAAGCGATCCAGAGCCTGCGGCCGACGAGCAGAGGCGTCAGGACGAGCTTGAGAGCAAAGACCGCCGGTGCGCTCAACTCCCGAGCTGGGCCGTCTCGACGCCCGCCTCACGCAGCGCGCGGCGCACGGCCGCTGCGATCTGCGCGGCGCCCTTCGTGTCGCCGTGCACGCAGATCGTGTCGTAGCGGCCGGATCGCGCCAGCGCAACTGCCTGCCTCGCCGCGAGCACCGGATCGAGGACCGAGCCTGCCTGTGCCCGTGGCGCGAGGCTGCCGTCCGGAAGCATCAGGCGGTCGGCGAAACCCTCGCGGTATCCAGAGATGTCACCTCGCCTGGCGGCGGCGATGATCTCGAAGTCGGGCTGGCCCATGACCCCTACACCATGTTTCTTCGCGACCCTCACCAGAGCGGCGGCCGCCTCGGCGTCGCGCTGACAGCGGTGATAGAGGGCGCCGTGGGGCTTGACGTAAGCGATGGCGGTCACCGACGCGATGCTTGCGACCTGGAACGCGATGAGCGCCTCGATCTCCTTCGCGGAGATCGACCTGTCGACGCGGCCCAAACCCGCGCGGTCGTCGTAGCCGGGATGCGCGCCGACCTGGACACCGAGCGCGCCGCAGCGCCACGCG
>DATKFA010000021.1:0-12672 GCA_035511715.1 Candidatus Acidiferrum sp.
AGCTGCGGGCGGGCTCCGTGCCGTATTTCATCAGCATGCGTACCGCTGTTGGCGCCGTGAAGATCCCGCTGACGGCGTTGTCTTCGATGATTCGGTAGAACGTCTCCGGGTCCGGATGGTCGATCGAACCCTCGAATGCGATCGTCGTGCAGCCGGCGAGCAGCGGCCCGTAAACGATGTAGCTGTGGCCGACGATCCAGCCGATGTCTGATGTCGACCACCACACGTCGCGCGATTTCAAACCGAAGACCCAGTCGCCCATCGAGTGGATGTAGACCTGGTAGCCGCCCTGGGTGTGGACCGCGAGCTTGGGCTTGGCGGTCGTCCCCGACGTGGCGAGGATGAACGCGGGCTCGTTGGATTCGACCCATGTGACTGCCTCGCTCTGGCCGGCGCCCAGAGCCAGGAAGTCTGACCAGTAAATGTCCCGCCCTTCGACCATGGGCGGCGCTTCGGGTCCGCGCCGGTGCACGACGACCTTCTCGATGTGCGCACCGTGCGTGGCCAGCGCCTCATCGGCGATGGCTTTCAACGGGACGTCTTTACCTTTGCGATAGGTGAGGTCCGAGCAAAACAGCGCCTTCGCACCCGCCATCGCGAGCCTATCGCCCAGCGCGCCGGCGCCGAATCCGGCAAAGACGACGATGTGCACCGCGCCGATGTACTGGCACGCCAGCATCAGCACGATCGCCTCGCGGCAGGTCGGCATGTAGACGCCGACGCGGTCTCCCATGCCGATGCCCAGGCCGCGCAGTGCGCCGGCCGTTCGCCGGACCTCGCGGCGGAGCTGGGCGTAAGTGAGCACGTCGCGTTCCCCGCGCTCATTGAGACAGACCAGCGCCGCACGTCCTCCGTCGCCGGCTTCGACGTGCCGGTCGACGCAGTTGTGAGCGAGGTTCGTCTCGCCCCCAACGAACCAGCGAAAGTACCTGCCACGTTCGTCCGGGCGGTCTGCGTCCCAGTCGAACACGCGGTCCCACGGCCGGTGCCAGGGCAGGGCTTTGGCCGCGGAGGCCCAGAACGCGTCGGGGTTCTCGGACGCCGACCTGACCAGCCGGTCGAGCTCGGTCACCAGGCGAGTTTCACGCCGAACGGACCGCCCGTCAACGCCGGCGATCGCACACCCTGGTTTCCCGTTCCCGCCCATTAATAGACCGACTGTCGGTCGGTTATACTGAGGGCATGGCGCGGACCCTGAATCCAGCGGTTCACCTGGTCCGCCGAGAGGCGTTCGTCGACGCGGCGCTGCGGCTCACGCAGACGAAGGGGTACGAGCAGATGAGCATCCAGGACGTGCTGGACGCTGTCGGTGCCTCGCGGGGCGCCTTCTACCACTACTTCGACTCCAAGCAGGCGCTGCTGGAGGCGATGGTGGACCGCATCGTGGACGGGGCCTTTGCCGCCGTTGCGCCGGTCGTCGACGATCCGGACCTGGCCGCCGTTCCGAAGCTCGAGCGCTTCTTCGGCGGCATCGCGCAGTTCAAAACAGACCGCAAGGCCTTGATGCTCGAGTTCATCAAAGTCTGGACGTCGGACGACAACGCCCTCATGCGCGAGAAGGTCAGGCGAACCCTCATCGACAGGGTCGCGACGATCCTCGCGCGCATCATCGAGCAGGGCATGGGCGAGGGGGTCTTCGCCATCGACTCGCCCGGCGAAACCGCCGCAATCCTGATGATGCTCATGGCCGGCTTTCAGGACACCGCGACCGACCTTTTCCTCGCGCGGCAGGCGAACACGATCTCGTTCCAGGAGGCCGAGAGGACGATGGCGAGCTTCAGCCACGCATTGGAGAGGGTCCTGGGCGCTCGCAAGGGATCCATCCACACGGTCGATCAGAAAACTCTTCAAGAGTGGTTCGGGTAGAGGAGGCGAGATGGCGGCGATCATCGAAGTCGAGAAGCTCAGCAAGAGCTACGGCAGCAAGCGCGGAATCATCGACGTGACATTCGACGTCGGCGAGGGCGAGGTTTTTGGATTCCTCGGTCCGAACGGTGCCGGCAAGACCACGACCATCCGCATCCTCATGGCGCTCCTGCGCGCCGACGGTGGCACCGCTCGGATCGGCGGCCTGGACTGCTGGGAGAAATCCGTCGGGATCAAGAAGTTCGTCGGCTACGTCCCGGGCGAGCCGGCGCTCGACAACAACCTGACCGGCGGGCAGATCCTCGAGTACTTCGCCAACCTTCGCGGCGGTGTGGACAGGGCGTACCTCAAATCGCTGATCGATCGCTTCGACCTGGACACGAGCCGCAAGTTTCGCCAGTACTCGACCGGCAACAAGCGCAAGGTCGTACTCATCCAGGCCTTCATGCACAGGCCGCGCGTGTTGATCCTCGACGAGCCCACCAGCGGCCTCGACCCGCTGAACCAGCAGGAGTTCGACGGCATGGTCGACGAGGCGCGGCAGGAAGGCCGCACCGTGTTTCTGTCCTCCCACGTGCTGAGCGAGGTCGAGAAGACGTGCACGCGCGTCGGCATCATTCGCGACGGCCGGCTCGTCCGCCTCGCCGGCGTCGCGGAGCTGAAGGACATCAAGCGCTACGAGATCACCATCCACTTCGCGCAGCCCGTTGCTTCCGACGCCTTCGCGCGCCTCGATGGCGTCATCAAGGTCGAGGAGCTCGACGACCGGTCGGTGCGGGTCGCGATCCAGGGATCCGCGGATGCGGTGATCAAGGCGGCGGCCCGGTATCCGGTGGTTTCGCTTACGAGCTACGAGCCCAGCCTCGAGGACGTATTCCTCCGCTACTACGAGACCGACGACCAGGCGAAGGAGGCCGCGGGTGTTGCTTAGGAGCATCTACCTCAAGACCCTTCGCGACTATCGCGTCGCGATCGCCGGCTGGGGCATCGGCATGGGCCTGACCATCGTGTCGCCGATGGCGAGCGTGGCGGCCTTGATCAAAACGCCCGAGGCGCGAGCGCAGCTGGCGAGCCTGGCCCAGCAGTTCAAGTGGGCCGCCGACCCGGTCGCGGCCGGCACCGTCGGCGGGTACGCGACCTTCAAGATCGGGATCTTCATCATGCTGATGGCGGTGTGGCCGCTGCTCGCGGCGAGCCGCACGCTTCGCGGCGAGGAGAGCACCGGGGTGCTCGACATCCTCCTCTCGCTGCCCCGGACCCGATTGTCGGTTGCGGTGCAGAAAGTGGCGGCGATCTGGACGGCGCTCCTGCTGATGGGCGCGATCGTCGGCCTGCTCGCGTACGTGGGCGGCGCGAAGTTCAAGGGGGAGTTCGGCCTCGTTGACGGGCTGCTGTTCGGGTTGAACCTGGCGCTGATCTGCGCGGTGTTCGGCGCGATCTCACTCTTCGTCTCGCAGTTCACGCAGGAGCGCACGACGGCCGCGGGAGTGACCGGGGCGCTCCTGATCGTCTTCATCGCCATCGACATGGTGCACCGCGTGATTCCGAACACCGACTGGTTCTCGCACCTGTCGCCGATCTACTACTACAACCTCAGCAAGCCGCTGGTACCGAGCTTTGGGATCAGCGTGGGCGGGATGCTGCTGATGCTTGCGCTGACGCTGGTCCTCACGGTTGCGGCGATCGCGCTCTTCGTGCGCCGGGACGCCGGCGCGGCGGTCAGGATCCCGATCGCGAGCCGCTTTGTGCCCGAGCCCGTCGCAAGCAAGGCGCTGCCCGAACGCGACTGGTCGCTCGGCTCCCTTTACGCGCGCAGCCTCGCCACCGTCGCCATGCCGACGTTCTGGTGGACCCTCGGCATCGCCGGCTGGGGGGCGTGGATGGTCGTGATCGTCAAGCAGGTTGTGAGCGCGCTCACCAAGCTGCTCTCGGGCAGCGCCTCTGCCGAGCTTCGGATCATCCAGAACATCGGAGGTGGGGCGGCAAGGCTCGACCAGGTGTTTCTGAGCGCCATGTTCGAGCTGCTTCCAATCCTGCTGATGGCCTTTGCCGTCACGCAGGTCAACCGGTGGGCGGCGGACAACGACGAGGGTCGCCTGGAGATCATCCTGACGACGCCGCACCCCCGCGTCGAGGTCCTCCTCGCCAGGTTCGCCGCGCTGGCCACGGCGACGATCGTCGTCGGGATTGTCACGCTGCTTGGCTCAGCCGCCGCCGCGGCCATCGCCGGGGTGAGCGTCGACGAGGGCAATCTGGCGGCCGCGACGCTGGGCATGATCCCGCTCGGGCTCTTGATGGCGGCTGTCGGCTACCTGGCCGCAGGATGGCTCCGGACCGCGGCCGACACCGGCCTGCTGAGCTTCCTGCTGGCGGGCTGGTTCTTCCTGAGCTTCATCGGGCCGGACCTGAAGTGGCCCGACATGACGCTCCGGCTCTCGCCCTTTTACTACTACGGGACGCCGCTGCTGCATGGCGTGGATTTCGCCAACCTCGTGGTCATCGTCGTGGTCGCGGCGGTGTCGCTGGCGCTGGCTTCTGTGCGGTACGCGCGCAAGGACCTGACGGCTTAAGACGATTTACAAATTTCTTACCTGAGTTCGATCAGGCCGTCACTACCGTTCTGCTTCCGAGGGGTTTTCGAGGGGCCGCGTAGTTTTTCAGTTTCTGGAGGGAAGCAGGGTGAAAAGGGCGTTGGTAGCCGCCGCGCTGGCGGCTGGAGTTCTGATTGCGTCGCCGACGACGGCGGGAGCGTGGGCGACGTTCTGCGACTGGGATCCGCTGGTTCTCGTGGTGACCCCGTCCGGCCACATCGTGCCGGTCTACGACAGCGTGTGGACCTCGAGCCTCCTCGACCTGGGCGTCCCGCTGGAAAGCTACACGGTGTCACGCACGTACAGCCGCTCGGGCAAGCCGGAGACGCTGGTCGACATGACCATCAGCGTCCCGACCGGCCTTCTGTTCCGCTACCAGACCACCGATGAGGTGACGTCCGGCCTGCTCGGCTCGGGCACGGTGTACGCACGCGCCAGCGGCTACAGCGGCACGCCGGTGCACCTGAAGTTCGTGCTCGCCACGCCCTGAACCTTGTCGCCTCGCCGGCGTTCTGAGCTCTACCGCGTCGTAGTCGGGTTGGCGGCCCTCGGGCTTTTTGCCGCCAACGTGAAGGGACTGTCGACGGGCCATCCTGATGGGTGGCTCGTCGGCATGCTGGCGCTGGCCGGCATCCTGGCGCTGGAGTTCCCGCTCCACGCGAGCATCAACGAGAAGCTCAGCGTCGCCTCCGCGGTCTTCTTCGCGGCCGTGCTGCTCCTTCCGATGTGGCAGGCGGCGGCCCTTGTCGGCGGCCTTCAGGCGGCGGACCTGTGCCTCGCGGCGGTGCGCCGCACGGTCGCGACTCATGAAACCCCGCCGCTGCGAGCGGTCGGGATCAACGTCCTTTTCAACGGCGCGCAGGCGTACCTGTCGGCGCTCGCGGCCGGGGGGCTGCTGGCGGCCGGCGGCGTGTCCGCGCGCAATGGGCTCGCGGGCCCGCAGGACGTCGCGGTGGTGGCGGCGGCCGCGGTCCTGATGTACTGCTTGAACCTCGTGCTCGTCGCCATCGCCAAAGCGCTGATGACCTCGCGCCATCCCCTGCACCTGTTCTTCGACACGCAGCGCATCGCGTACGTCCAGTTCGCGAGCCTCTACATGCTCGGCGCGGTCACCGCGTTTGCGACCGTCCGCGTCGTCTGGGTGCCGGTGCTCGCCGTCGTGCCGGCGTTCCTCGTCTACCACTCCCTTCGCCAGCGCGTCGAGATGCGGCGCGACGCGATGCGTGCGATGGAGCGGATGGCCGACGAGGTCGACCGGCGCGATCCCTACACGTACAACCACTCGCAGCGCGTTGCGATCTACACCCACGCGATCGGGCGCAAGCTGGGTCTCAACCCCATGGACGTGGAGCTGCTGGCGCTCGCGGCGAAAGTCCACGACATCGGCAAGATCCGGATCCCCGACTCCATTCTCTTGAAGCCTGCCAGGCTGACCGATGCGGAGCGCCGCGTGATGGAGACCCATCCGCGCCTTGGCTTCGACATCCTGAAGCCCTTCTCCGAGTACGCCAAGGTGCTCGACCTCGTCCTCTCGCACCACGAGCGTTACGACGGCAAGGGTTATCCGAACGGCGTGGTCGGCCGGCGCTTAATGCTGATGGCGCAGGTGATCCCCGTCGCGGACTCGCTCGACGCGATGACCAGCGCCCGGGCTTACCGCGGCGCTCGCAGCTGGGACGCCGCGATGGATGAGCTCCGGCGAGGCGCCGGAACGCAGTGGAACCCGCACGTGGTGGAGGCCGCGATCGCAGTGCTCGCTCCCAGGGAGCACGCGGAGCCGGCACCGATGGGCGCCAAGGCTGTTCCGGCCTAGGGCTTCATCGGACCGAACTTCACGTCGTGCTCCTCGCCGGGGGTAAGAAACTTCATCAGCTGGTGAGACTCTGCCTCGATGGCACGACGCTCGGATTTCGTAAGTGGGTTGATGAAAGGCGAGATCTCGAGCGTGGATTTGCGTGGCACCCACATCGCGCGCACGAAACCGTCGGCCAGGACCGCGCCCTGCATCACTCCGTTGCTGCTGAACATGCCGAGGTGACGCCCGGCGGGCATTATCCGCGTGCGGTCCGCGTGGCCGAGAAGGATGTTGTCGAAGTCGGGGATGAGGCGGACAGGTGCGTCCTGGTCGGCATGCGGGCGTGGCGCGCGCGGCAGGTCGAAAATCTCCCTGCCTTCTTGATCGCGAAAGGCGCGAAGCTTGGGGCGCAAGCGATCGAACACCGGACGCATGGCGAGCCCCGACCATGCACGCATGTCGGCGGGAGAAGCCGGTCCGAAGGCGGCAAGGTAGCGCGTGACCAGCCGTTCGGGGTCGATGGCAGGTCCGGGTGGACGGCCGAGCCAGGCTTCAAAGGTGGTGAGGGCCACGGGGCCGCCGGCCTGCCAGATGCCGCGGGGCGTCGTGAACACCAGCGGGACCATGTACCGCACGCCGTAGGCCATCGCCAGCGAGTCGCGGCCGGGAAAGCGCTCTCCGAGCTGCCGTGAAAGGTCTGCGACCGTGCGCGGCCTCTCGCTCATCAGCTCGGCGCCGACGCTCCGGATGGCGCGCAGGTCTTCCTCATTCATGTGGCGTCCCCAGGGGCTGCCGTGCATGAAGCCACGTTCGCCGAACGGAGTGAACAGAAGTTTCAACGCGAACGCGTCGCGCGCCGAGACCAGGTGGATCGTGTTCCGCATGAGCGACATGCGCACCGCCTTGCGCGACTCGACCAGGCGTGAGAGCTCTTCGTGGCGGAAACCGGACAGCCTCGCCCACAGCCCGATGTACGGAAGGTTCGGGGCCTGCGCCTGCATGCCCACCAGTCTCTCGATGGTCGATGCTGCGCTCGCGCGGCGTCGCTCGAGGAGCATCTGCCGCGCGAGAAGAGCGCGATTCAACGCGCGCCGGTCGAGGACCGGTGCGGAAGATCGGGCCATCGGCCCACTCTAGCCACCGGCGCGGTTTGATCCCGCGCCGAACATTCAGCCAGAGTGGCTAGAGGCCTGCCTCCAATTTTGCCTTCTCGCCCGCCTTGCGGAAACGCTCGAGGCGCTTGCCCATGTCCTTGCGGCGCGCCCCACCGCGGTCCGGGTCGAGAAAGTACGCGGCCGCGGCCGCGAGCCCCATCCACATGAGCAGGCGGGTGAATCGGAACTTCATCACCTAGAGAACGGGCCTGGGGCAAGTCCTACTTGACGGTTGGCTTCGAGAGTGATATCCCCGAACCACTTCTTTTGGGGGAGGGGAAGCCGATGAGTGCCCAGGGCTCTTCGAGCGTTGTACCGGGTCTGCAGAAAGACGCGATCGGCCTGGCGCCGGTCCTTTTTCAGTCCATCACGCACATGGCCCCGGCGGCCGCCGTCGCGTTCTCGATCATCTTCGCCACCACGTATGCCGGGGGCGCAACTCCGCTCGCCGTCGTGCTGGCGCTGATCGCGTGCCTGTTCGTCGCCATCAGCATTGCCCAGCTGGCGCGGCACCTACCTTCGGCGGGCGGCCTCTACACGTACAGCGCCCGCGGCATCCACCCGGTCGTCGGCTTCTTCGTCGCCTGGGGCTTCATGCTCGCCGAGCCGATCGTCGCTCCGCTGCTCTACCTCGTTTTCGGCAACGCCCTGAGCAGCTACCTGAACGCGCACTTCAGCACACCGACGTGGCTCTGGGCGCCGTTCGCCGCGGCCGCCGGCATTGGCGTCTGGGTGCTCGTCTATCGGGGCATCCGGCTCTCGACCGAGACCGGCGTCGCACTCGGCGCGTTCGAGATCGTCGTGTTCCTCGCGCTGGCGATCACGCTGATCATCGCGGCGGGTTCCAACAACACTCTGTCGGTCTTCAGCCCGCACACGGGCAACTCGAGCGGACTCGGATCGGTGTTCGCGGGCATGGTCTACACGGTGCTCGCGTTCATCGGCTTCGAAGCCTCCGCGCCGCTGGGTGAAGAGGCGAAGGACCCGAAACGGACCATACCGCGCGCTGTGATCCTCTCTTGCGTGCTGATCGGCGTCTTCTACTTGATCTGCTACTACGGCGCGACCGTGTACTTCGGCCCAGGCACGATGGCGGACCCAAAGAACGGGTTCTTCGCCTTCAACGGCAACGACCCCTGGGACGGATTGGCCTCCAAGGTTTGGGGGCCGCTGTCGATCCTCGTCCTTCTCGCGATCCTGAACAGCGCGTTCGCGAACTCCAATGCCGGGGCCAATGCGGCTTCGCGCGTGGGCTTCGCGCTCGGCCGCGTCGGCGTCCTGCCCCGAGCGCTCGCCACCGTGCATCCACGATTCAAGACTCCTTCGATCGCCATCCACGTCCAGGGCGCGCTCGGGATCGTGATCGCGATCGGCCTCGGCTTTGCCTTGTACAACTCAGGCCCGTCGCCTTCGCCGCTCAACGCGTTTGCGCTGCTCGGCACCGTTGCGACGCTGGTCATCGTGTGCATATACATCCTCACAAACGTGGCAAACGCGGTCTTCTATCTGCGCCATGAGCGCGCCGAGTTCAACGTCGTGTGGAACCTGATCGTGCCGGTGGTCGGAACGTTGATCTTCATCCCGGTGCTGGTCGCGTCGTTCGGGATCGACTTCGGCGGGCTCGGCATCGTCGGGCTCACGCCCCCAGCGAGCTACGCGCCGGCGATCGTGGTCGTGTGGATGGTGATCGGCGTGATCCTCTACTTCTATCTCGCGGCGCGATCACCGGCGGCGATACGAGAGACCGCGACGACCTTCATCGAGGCTTGATCACGTAGCGGATTAGCCGCGGCAGCCCGTAGGTTGGAAACCTCATGAGCCGCCGCGGCCTGCTCCTGTTTGCGGCCATGTGCGTAATCTGGGGCATTCCGTACCTGCTGATCCGCGTGGCCGTGGGCGAGCTCACTCCGGCGGTGCTCGTTTTCCTCCGCACCGGCCTCGCCGCGCTCATCCTTCTGCCGATCGCATTCACGCGCGGTGGGCTCGGCGTGATCGGGAACCGGTGGCCGTGGCTGCTGCTTTTCGCAGCGGTCGAGGTCGCGATCCCATGGTTCATGCTCTCGAGCGCCGAGCAGCACATCACGAGCGCGCTGGCCGGTCTGCTGATCTCGGCGGTGCCATTGGTCAGCCTGGTGATCGCGTTGGTGTTCGGCAACCGGCAGCAGATGGGGCGGGTCAACCTGACCGGGCTGCTGCTGGGATTGGTTGGTGTCGCGCTGATCGTCGGCTTCGACCTTCGCGCCTCGGACTGGACCGCGCTCGCGGAGATGGCGGTTGTCGTCGTCGGCTACTCGCTCGGGCCGGCTGTCCTGTCTCGGTACCTGACGTCCATTCCGTCGGTCACTGTCAACGGGGTGGCGCTGGCGCTGTGCTTCATCGCTTACGCGCCGGTGGCTGCGCTGCAGTGGCCGCAGGCCGCGCTGTCGCTGCCTGTCATCGGCGCTGTGGCGGTGCTGGCGGTGGTCTGCACCGCGATTGCATTCCTACTTTTCTTTGCGCTCATAGCGGAGGTCGGGCCGGTGCGGGCGACGGTGATCACCTACGTCAATCCCGCGGTGGCCGCGGTGCTGGGTGTCGGGGTCCTTCACGAGTCGCTGACCCTCGGAATGCTGGCCGGATTCGCGCTCGTCCTGGCCGGTTCGGGGCTGGCCACACGCCGCCCGGCCCGCCCGCCGGAAGGCCGTATGATTCCAGTGCCCGACGACCCCGGCCGGGTCGGGGAGGGAGTGCCCCGGTAGCGCGGTGGAGGAAAAGCACATGGCGGTCGAGTTCGACGCGAACGTGCTCAAGCAGATCCAGTCTGAGGTGCGCACCATCAAGGCCGAATACCGGGGTAGGGTGCCCGAAGAGTCGATAGACCTCGCCGCCGATGAGTCGATCCAGCGCCTGGCGGGCTCCCGCGTCCCCCAGTTCGTGCCGCTGTTCGTAGGCAGGTTCACCCGTCAGCGGATCCGGGAGCTGGTCGCGGCCGGCCCCTCGTCGGAGGACAGCTAGCCCGGCCGAACGTACTCGACCTGACCGGCACGTTCCCATGGTGGAATGCGACCGGCGGCGAGGTTGGCGTCTTTGGTCATGTCGTCGTCCGTTGCGCTGGCCGCCGTGTTTTCGGCGGGTGCCGGCGCCCTTCTCCTGAGCGCGTGTGGCAGCTGCGACTCGATTGTGCGCCAGGCTTCGGTACCGGTCCTGGCCGCCGGCGCTTTCGACGGCGTCGCGACTGACCAGGGCGGCCACCGGCTGTTCTTCGCCGACCAGTCGATCCCCGGTGTGGACGTCGTCGACGTGTCTGGCGCTTCGCCGCGCTTTGTGGGCACCGTCGACCTTCCAGCCTCGCCGCACGGGCTCGCGTTCGCCGCGCCATCCAGGCGGTTGTACGCGGGGATGGACGGCGGCCGGGTGGCGGTGATCGACGCGGACAGGCTGTCGCGGACCTTCTTGCATGTCGTCGACACGGTTGACGCCGGCGCGGCCACCGCCGACCTTCTCGAGTTCAGCCCGCGCACCAACAGCCTCTACGTGAGCACCGGCGCCGGCTCCTCGGTGGTGGCCGTCGACGCCGCGAGCGACAAGGTGGTCAACAGGTTCGACCTCAAGACGTCGGTGGGGCAGCCGCGTTACGACCCGGCTGACGGAAAGCTGTACGTCACGGCGCCGCATGTCGATTCGATCTTCCAGCTCGATCCCGCCTATGGCACGGTCACGCGGACCTACAAACAGGCGGGATGCCGGCCGTCGGGCCTGGCGATCAACCCCTCCCGGCAGATCGCGCTCGTGGCCTGTGGCGGGAGCATCGCCGTGTTCAACCTGCGCACAGGGCTGGACGAGGTCTCGCGGGTCGTGCCCGGGGGCGACCTGGTCGTCTACGACGCGGCTGTCGATCGATTCGCGGTGGGTTCTTCGCATGGACCGCGGGACAGCGCGGTCGGCGTTTTCTCCGGGGACGGACGGTTCATCGGCATGGTCGGTTCGTCACCGGAGGCCCATGGCGCGGTGTTCGACGATCGCAGCGGCCTGGTCTACGCGGTGAGCAAGGCGGGCCTGCTGTCCTTTTCGCCGGCGGCGTGCGCGCCGCCGCCTGGCTGGCTGACCTTCTTCGGCGGGGCTTCGATCTTCTTCGTGCCGCTGGCCCTGTTCGGGCTCTACCTGTTCTCGTACGCGCGTCTGCGTTCGCGCATCGATCCGAGGGCGGCCGGGCGACCGAGCTGGGACCAGCTGCAGCGCGAGGACCTGGCGGCGGAGCGCGAGCGTATACGCGAGCTGGAGGATGCGATCTACGGGCCGCGCGACGGCTGATTCGCGATTCGTCGTCTAATAGCCCAGTCGTGGCCACGGTGGTGGGCCGTCCACAGCAGTCGCCGAGGTCCCCCGCTCGGGACCACTGCCTTGCGCCGGCGCGCGGCGGCGGAGCGACCTCCGGCGGGCATCGCTACACGCGGACATTCCCATCGCTCCCGCACCTCGACATCGACGGGTCGTTCCTGCACGCGATCGGTCGCGCCTGCGACGCGCGCGGAGCTTTGAGGCAGGAGGCCGTCGGTGTGGCGGCGGGGTGGCCGATCCTGGGGCAGTTCATCGCCCACGACATCACCGCGGACCGCTCTCCGGTGACCCATCACGACGACGAGGCGCTGATCCGCAACGCGCGAAGCGCGAGGCTGAACCTGGAGGCGCTGTACGGGGAGGGCCCTGTCGGAAACCCGTATCTGTACAGCCGCAACGATCCCGCGAAGCTGCTGCTCGGCGGCTCCGATGACCTGCCGCGCAACTCTGAGGGTATCGCCCTGGCCGGCGATCCGCGGCAGGACGTGCACGGGCTCATGTCGCAGATGCAGGTGCGGATGATCAAGGCGCACAACAGGCTCGTCGACCGACTGCGCGAGGACGGAGTCGACTCGTCCACGTTGTTCGAGGAGGCGCAGCGGGCGTTGAGGTGGCACTACCAGTGGGTGTGCCTTTTCGATTTCCTGCCGGCGGTGATCGGCGCGTCGCGTGTCGAGTCGCTGCTTGCCGACGGGCCGCGCTATTACCGGCCGCAGGGCAAGATCGCGATCCCGTTCGAGTTCGCGGACGCCGCGTTCAGGTTCGGGCACAGCCAGGTGCGCGAGTCGTATCAGCTCTCGCGCGGCGGGCAGACGTTCTCGTTGTTCCCGGACCTGATCGGGTTTCGGCCGGTGCCTCCTTCACACGTGGTCGACTGGACGCTGTTCTTCGACGTGCCTGGGTTCCCGACGGCGCAGCGCTCGCGGCCGATCGACGGATGCTTGCCGCC
>DATKFA010000022.1:0-3212 GCA_035511715.1 Candidatus Acidiferrum sp.
GAATAGCATCCCGCGGCGCGGGGTAGATACGTAGCGTGCAAACGCAGTCGATTGCCGCCAGGACCGGGGTTGGAGCCGTCGAGATAGCCGTCACCGACGGTGACCGCGCGCTGCGTTTCTACCGCGACTACGTCGGCCTGACGCCGCTGCCTTCGGATGATGGCGCAATCCGCATGGGCGTGCCCGGCCGCGAGCTGGTTGTGCTCCATCCGGATGCGGAGCGGCCGGTCGTCCCGCGGACGTCTGGCCTGTATCACCTCGCGATCCTCGTACCCGACCGGCGTGAGCTGGCGAGGGTGATCGGAAGGCTGGCGAGGCTGAAGTGGGACCAGTATCCGACCGACCACGTGATGACCAAGGCCAACTACCTCTGGGACCCGGACGGAAACGGGATCGAGATCTACACCGAGTCGCCCGAGGACGGCACGATGGGCATGGCGAACGGAACCTTCGGCGCGTGGGACAAGGACGGGCGCCCGCGCTCGGGACGCGACCCGATCGACCTCGAGGAGCTGTTCAGCCACCTGCGCGATGACGACCGCCTGGATGCGCCCATGCCCGACGCCACGAAGATGGGCCACGTCCACCTCCATGTCGGCGACGTTGACCAGGCCCTGCGGTTCTACCACGACCTGGTGGGATTCGACGTGATGGGCCACGTGCCTGGCATGGGATTCGTCTCGGCCGGCGGGTACCACCACCACCTCGGCCTGAACGAGTGGGCGGGTCACGGCGCGCGACCGGCGCCCGCGGGGTCGGCCGGCCTGCGACGCTTCACCGTCGAGCTGCCGAACGAGCGCGACCTCGACGACGTTGTCAACCGGCTCGAGCGTGGCAGCATCCGACTGAGCGAAGAGGCGGACGGCTACACCGCGATCGACCCCTCGCAGAACCGGGTCCTTTTCAAGGTCGCCGGCGCCAGATAAGCCGCGAGCGCCGGCGCTCGCGTTCTTCCGGCCCTCGCCAATGCCGCCACCGCCGGCACTCGCGGGATTTCGCGCCGCGCTTCAGGCCGGCCCGGACTGACGCTTCCGCTCCACCGCTTCGTGGAGCAGAGTCGCCAGGTCGAAGACCTGAAGCTTCGCGCCGGTCTCGCGCACGCCGTCGTCGAGCATGACTGTGCAGAATGGGCACGCGACCGCGAGCGTCTCGGCGCCGGTGGCGGCCGCCTCCCGCACACGCTCCTGGTTGATCGGCCGTCCGCGCTTCTCCTCCATCCACATCCTCGCGCCGCCTGCGCCGCAGCAGAAGGTCCGCTCACCGTGGCGCGGCATCTCGAGCGATTTTCCGACCGCCGCGACCAGCTCGCGTGGCTGCGCGCGCACGTCGTTGTGACGAGCGAGGTAGCACGAGTCGTGGTAGGTGATGGTGCGGTCGCTCGGCGCGGGCGACAGCCTGCCGTCGCGCACCAGCTCGGCCAGGAACTCGGTGTGGTGCACGACCTCGTAGCGTCCGCCGAAGTCGCCGTACTCGTTGCCCAGCGTGTTGAAGCAGTGCGGGCAGGTGGTGATGATCTTCTTCACGCCCGCGTCGTTGAGCGTCGCGACGTTCTCGCCCGCCAACCGCTGGAACGTGTACTCGTCGCCCATGCGCCGCGCGGGATCGCCGGTGCACGACTCGCGTGGGCCGAGGATCGCAAAGTCGATACCCGCCGATTGCAGCAGCTTCGCCGTCGAGATCGCGGCCTTGCGCGCGCGCTCGTCGAAGGCAGGCGCGCATCCAACCCAGAACAAGACGTCTGGGGTCTGATCGCCCGGCTGCAGGACGCGCACGCCCAGGCCCTCCGCCCACTGCGTGCGATCGGACTGCGGCCGTCCCCACGGGTTCGAGGACCGGTCGACGTCGCGCAGCATCGCGCCGGCCTCCTCGGGGAACCGGGACTCGACCATCACGAGGTTCCGGCGCAAATCCACGATGTGGTCGATGTGCTCGATCCCGACCGGGCACTCGCGCACGCACGCTCCGCACGTGACGCAGTCCCACACGACGTCGTCGGTGACGGCGCTGGGAACGATAGGCGCCGTCGCCTGGCCGAGCAGGTGGTCGCGCTCGGCCATGATCAGAAGCTTCGGTGACAGCGCCTTGCCGGTGTTGTAAGCCGGGCAGACGTCCTGGCATCGCCCGCACTCGGTGCAGGACATCGTGTCGAGCATCTGCTTCCACGTCAGGTCCGTGGCACGCGCCGACCCGAAACGAACGTCTGCCTCAGGTTGCTGGAAGTCGATCGGCTCGAGCCGCCCGCGCGAACGCGTCCGGCCGAAGTAGACGTTGAAGGCCGCGACCAGGATGTGCAGGTGCTTGGAATTGGGGAGGTAGACGAGGAAGGAAAGGATGATCAGGACGTGAGCCCAGACCGCGACGCGCTCCAGCCAGGGTGCGACGGGTGCGACCACGTGCGACAGGGCGTTGGAGATGGGAGCCCACCGCGCCGGGTAGTCGTTCCAGCCCAGCGCGATCTGTGACGAATGCCAGAGGAACAGGGTGACGACGATGCCCGCGATCAAGACGAGGATCAGATCGGCCTCGCCCGCGTGGCTGCCCTTGAAACGCGCGGGCCGCTGCACCTTGCGGATGACGAACGCCGTGATGACGCCAACGAGAACGAGGAGCGCGAAGACGTCGACCAGGAGCGCGTACCAGCCCTGCGCGCCAAGCCACGGCAGCGTGGCGTGCGGATCGACCGCGCCGATCATCGCGATGACGATCGTCGGAAACAGCACGAGGAAGCCCCAGAAGATCGCCGCGTGCATCAGCCCCGGCAGCCAGCGCTGGAGCAGCTTGCGCTGGCCGAGCACATCGGTCGCCTCCGCGCGCACACGAGCGGGCACTTCGTTGAATCGGTTGGTCGGCTTGCCGGAGCGTAGGAGCTTTACGAGGTACCACGCGCGCCGCGCAAACAGCGCGACCGCGATGGCGAGCGCCAGAAGCAGGGCGCCTAACGCCGTTTGCGAATCTCCGCGGAGATGGCGGGCACGATCTCCTTCAGGTCGCCGGTGACGGTGTAGTCGGCGTTCATCATCAGCGGCGCCTGGGGGTCGGAGTTGATGGCGAGAATCCGCTTGGCGCCCTTCAGGCCGGCCATGTGCTGCGTCGCCCCCGAGATGCCGCACGCGATGTAGACCTCGGGCGAGACCTTGGTGCCGGTCTGTCCGACCTGGTCCGAGTGCGGCCGCCAGCCCGCGCTGGTCACGGCGCGCGAGCATCCCACCGCG
>DATKFA010000023.1:0-4375 GCA_035511715.1 Candidatus Acidiferrum sp.
CCCGAGCTTGTCGAGCCTTACGCGATCCTCGAAGAATCGCGGCGCCACGGCGACTTCGCCCTCGCGGGCGTCGTTCGGGCGGGCGACAACCTCGCGCTCTTCGGTGTCGCCTCGACGCCGGTTCTGGCGGACCCGTCCGATCCGTCCAGAGGCCTGGAGCCAAGCGGCGACCTGGAGGCGACGGCCGAGTTCCGGCGGCACCTGGTCCGCGTGCTGGCGCAGAGGGCAATGGCCGCATGAAGGTCAACGGGGTCGACCATCCGGCGCCGTCCGATACGAGGCGGCTGCTGTCCGACCACCTGCGCCACGACCTCGGGCTGACCGGGACCCACGTCGGTTGCGAGCACGGGGTTTGTGGATGCTGCACGGTTCTGCTCGACGGCGCGCCGGTGCGCTCGTGCCTGATGTTGGCGGTGCAGGCTGAAGGCCACGAGGTCACGACCATCGAAAGCCTGGCTCGCGACGATGAGCCGCTGCACCCGGTGCAGCAGGCGTTTCACGAGTGCCATGGGCTCCAGTGCGGGTTCTGCACGCCAGGCTTCGTGATGTCGGTGGTGGGGCTGCTCGCGCAGCATCCGCATCCGACCGCGGAACAGATCGAGGAAGGCATCGCCGGCAACCTGTGCCGCTGCACGGGCTACGCCTCGATCCGGCGTGCGGTCGGCCGGGCCGTGGAGCTGACCCGATGACGACAAGGTGGTTCGGTGCCCCCGTGCAGAGGATGGAGGACGACCGCCTGCTGCGCGGACACGGCCGTTACACCGACGACTTCGACGAGGGTGCGCTCGAGTGCTGCTTCGTGCGCTCGCCCTATGCACACGCACGCATAACGTCGATCGACGCCACCGCCGCGCGCGAGGTGCCCGGCGTGATCGCGGTCTACACCGCGGCGGATCTTCCTTTCGGCGACGTCGACCTCCCGCTGCTGATCCCGCATCCGAACCTCACCCATGGACGCACGCAGCGGTGCCTGGCGTCAGAGGTGGTGCGTTACGCAGGCGAGGCTGTCGCGTTCGTCGTCGCCGAGAGCCGCGCGCAGGCCGAGGACGCTGCGGAGCTGGTGGCGGTCGAGTACGAGCCCCTTCCGGTCGTGATCACGCCCGAGGCCGGTGCCCGCGCCGAGCACCTCGTCCACGACGACGTGCCGGGAAACGTGGCGGCGGAGTTGGTGCAGGAGGTCGGGGACGTCACCGGCGCTCTGAAAGGCGCGCCGCACAGGAAGCGGATGACGTTTCGCTACGAGCGCGGCGCCGCAGCGCCGATGGAGGGCCGGGCGGTGTGGGCGCGGTGGGACGACCGCGAGCACAAGCTGCTTGTCTACGACTCCACGCAGTCGCCGACGTCCATCCGCGGCGGGCTCGCGGTGCTTTTCGACATGAAGGAGTCGGACGTCGAGGTCATCGCCCCTGACGTGGGCGGTGCCTTCGGGCCGAAGATCATGCTCTTCTACCCCGACGAGCTGCTGGTTCCGTTCGCAGCGATGCGGTTGGGGCGTCCGGTCAAGTGGACCGAAGACCGGCAGGAGCACTTCACCGCGGTCAACCAGGAACGCGGCCAGGTGCACGAGGTTGATTGCGGATTCGACGACGACGGTCGTCTCCTGGCGCTCGACGACGATTTCATCCACGACGGCGGCGCGTACACGCCGTACGGCATCATCCTGCCGATCATCACGGCCGCCCAGGTGCCCGGCCCGTACCGAATCCCCAACTACCGCGTGCGATTCCGCGACATCTACACGAATGCGACCCCGACCTCGCCGTACCGCGGTGCCGGCCGGCCGCACGCCTGCTTTGTGATGGAGAGAACGCTCGACGCCATCGCCTCTGAGCTCAGCCTCGACCGCGACGAGGTGCGGCGGCGGAACTTCATCCAGCCCGACCAGTTCCCTTATGTCCTCGGCGTGGTATGGCAGGACGGGAACACGGTCGTCTACGACAGCGGCGATTACCCTCGATTGTTCGAGCGAGCCCTGGAGATGCTGGGTCCGCGGCCCGAGGGCGAAAACGTCGGACGCGGCATCGCGGTCTATGTCGAGGGCACGGGCGTCGGACCGTACGAGGGCGCGCACGTGCAGGTCCTCGTGTCCGGCAAGGTCGTTGCCGCCACCGGGATTCCAAGCCAGGGCCAGGCGCACCGGACGGTGTGGGCGCAGATCGTCGCCGATGAGCTCGGCGTCGACGTCGAGGATGTCGAGGTCACGAGCGGAGACACACGCCGCTTTCGATGGGGCGTGGGAACGTTCGCATCGCGCAGTGCGGTGACCGCCGGCAACGCGATGCACGTCGCGGCGAGCATGGTCGCCGGCAAGGCGAAGCTGATCGCGGCCGATCACCTCGAGGCTGCACCGGAGGACCTCGAGCTTGTCGATGGCCATGTCCGCGTCAAGGGCTCGCCCGACCGCGCCATTCCGCTCGCCGCGGTGGCGGTGCTGTCGAACCCCGTGCGCTACGCGTTCGGCGGCGGCACCGAGGCCGCCACGCAGTTCGCCGCGAAATCCCGGCCCGGACCTCCGCTGCAGGACGGTGAGCAGCCCGGACTCGAGGCGACCGGCTACTACAGCCCGCCGGGATCAACATGGGCATCCGGATGCCACGCCGCATACGTGCGCGTCGATCCCAAGACGTTCCGGCTCGAGATCCTCAAGTACGTGGTCGTGCACGACTGCGGGCGCGTGATCAATCCCCTCGTGCTGCAGGGCCAGATCGAGGGCGGGGTGGCGCAAGGCATTGGCGGCGCGTTCTACGAGCGGCTCGCCTATGACGCGGACGGCCAGCTGCGCAACGCCTCGTTCATGGAGTTTCTGATCCCATACGCGACCGAGATTCCTCCGATCGAGATCGACCACTTCGAGACGCCGTCGCCGCTGAATCCGCTCGGAGTAAAGGGGGCGGGGGAGGCGGGCGTGATCCCGGTCGGCGCCGTGCTGGCCGCGGCTATGGAGGAAGCGATCGGGGTGCCCATCACCGAGATGCCGCAGTCACCACTGAAGCTGTTCGAGCTGTCGCGGCAGAAATAACGCGACTGCCGGCGTTCGCGGCTTTCCCGGTCTGACATTACCCGCGAGCGCCGGCGCTCGCGGGATTCTCACGCGGTTCTCACCACCGCCGCGACGATGTTCCCGCCCGGCGGCCCCTGGTGGGAGTTGCGCTCGCCGCCGCTCACGTAGTTGGTGGTGCGGCCCGTGACCGACGCGACGAGCATCCCGCCCAGAGCCTTGCCGATCTGGTACGCATCGGCGTCGTCGAGCAGCGTGATCCTCTGGCCGCGCACACGATCGCTGCCAGGGATGACCGATTTGGCGAAGACGTGCACGAGCCGGTGCAGGTCCTTTTCGTCTGGAAGTCCCTCCTGGAACCGCAATCCCGCCACGCGCAGCGCGTCGCGTACGCCCTGGGCGTCGATGAAATCGCTCGTCACCGCGTGCCCGATATGCAGCGCGCTCACCGACGCCGTCGAGTTGCCGAGCACGACGACCTCGCCGTGACGCTTCTCGCCGCCCGACGAGGTCATGGCGACGCTGGAGTAGAGATCCCAGTTGCGGCGCACGACATCGTCCGACAGCGACGACTCGGGCACCTCGCCGAGCGCCATGGCCACGCCGAGCGCGGCGGCGTCGTTGGCGTAGGAGCCGGCCCCTTCGGGTCCAAACGTGAGGTCGTGTGAGACCACGGTCTTGCCGCGCGACTCCGCGTCGCGAATGCTCGCGACCGTCAGGCCCGGCACCTTGACCATGACCAGGTGCACGTCCTTGGGATCGGTGAGCCCGGCATCCTGCATGGCCTCATGCGTCGCTGTCGCGACCTTGCGGATCATGCCCATGCGACCGACTTCCTCGGGCGCGATCCGGTCCGATCCCGCCCGGCCCACGACGAGTGCCTTGCGATCGCTCGGCCTGTCGACCTCCACCCAGTCGCGTGTGACCGCGGCGATGTGCGGCGTGATCACGCCGGGGCATCCACCTGACAACACGAAGATCACGTGCTTCGCGACCTCATCGACCGGAACGCCGAGCAGGCCGGCCGTCCACCCTCGGAGCGCAACGTCCGCCCACACGCGGCCCCAGTCGTCGTGGAAACCGGTGCCCTCGGTCTTGCCGACCAGCGCGACGAGATTGTCGGGTTTGATCTTTCCCTCGTCCGCGAGCTTCTGCAGTCCGGCCGTGTCCGCCGGCGTCGCCGAGGGGTAGACGAACATCTCCACTCGCTGTGCCTTCATCGCATCTCCTCAATCAAGACCGGGCGGCCGCTGAAAACCAAATCCGGGCGTCTTCTCGAGCTCCTCGGCGAAGTCAAGGAGCGGGCCCTCCTGCGCGAACTGCCCGACGAGCTGCACGCCCACCGGCAGGCCGTCGTGGTGGCCGGCCGGGATCGAG
>DATKFA010000024.1:0-4969 GCA_035511715.1 Candidatus Acidiferrum sp.
CGCACACCGGGGTCGTGGATGTAGATCCAGTTGTCGGGGAACACTTCGGCGCGGTTGATCATCAGGGCGATGCTGACGAAGTCGCGGTAGCCGAGGTTGTCGGCGGCCTGCCTAACCGCCGCCGGCGCCGGTGGATCGAGCCGGGCGACCAGTTCGCGGATCGGGATGCTGGAGACGAAGTGGCTTCCGCTGAACGTCTCGGTGGCGCCGGCGGCATCGGTCGTCGTGATCGACGTCACCTCGCCGCGATCGTGGCTTATCCCTGACACCGCCCGCCCGAGCAGGACGGGCTGGCCGCGCTCCGCCGCGATCTCGGCCACCCGCTCCCACATCTGGCCCGGGCCGCGACGCGGGTACCGGAACCTGTCGATGAGCGTGGTGACGATCTCGCCCCGACCCTTGGCCTTGCTGTGCGGCAGCAGCGCCGTGCGGAGGACGACCCAGAGGTCGAGGCTCTTGATGCGCTGCGCCGCCCAGTCCGCGGACAGCTCCTTGGTGCTGATGCCCCAAACCTTCTCGGTGTAGGTCTTGAAGAAGATGCTGAAAAGGCGCCAGCCGAACTGGTTGCGGACCCAGTCCTCGAGCGTCTTCGGGTCTCTGATCGGATGCATCCGCGCCCATGTGTAGCTGGCGAGGCAGCGCGCCGCCTCGACCGGGCCGAGATTCCAGAGGGCGTTGACGGCCTTGATCGGATACGCGAAGAAGCGGCCCCGGTAGTAGA
This sequence comes from Candidatus Acidiferrum sp., assembly GCA_035511715.1. Taxonomy (GTDB): domain Bacteria; phylum Chloroflexota; class Dormibacteria; order Dormibacterales; family Dormibacteraceae; genus 40CM-4-65-16. The sequence goes on from DATKFA010000024.1 coordinate 722, forward strand.
TGCGGGACAGCCGGCCGCGCGTGAGCATCTCGTCGCCGAGGATCTCGGTCCACAGGTCTTCGACCTCCTGGTTCTTGGAGAAGAACCTGTGCCCGCCGATGTCGAAGCGGTAGCCGTCGTGCTCGACCGTCCTGGCCAGTCCGCCGACCTGGTGCGGATCCCTCTCGACGACCGTGACGGGCACGTCGTGCTTCATCAGCTCGAAGGCGGCCGTGAGCCCAGCGGGGCCCGCGCCCATGATCACGACGTGTTTGGGCGCGCCTGAGGCGATCAATTTGGGCACCAGTATCAACTGGTGTAACTAGTTCAGCGGTCCCTTACTGCGAACTTCGTCGACCTTGACGAGGGCGTCGCGCAGGCCCTTGATCCAGTCCGCCTGGTGCATCCCGACCAGGCGCACGCACCAGGCAAGGGCCTCGCTCCGGCTGCGCGCCACCCCGCCGGCGACGAGCGTGTCGAGGATCGACCGCTCGTTCATGCGCAGGCGGGTCATGACCGGGATGCTGAGCGTGGTGAAGACCCTCATCTCGTCCCCGCACCTCGCGCCCCAGGCCACCTTGCGCCCAAACTGCCGCTCCGCTTCACGCGCGATTCGAACCCGATCGTCGCGGGACTCCTCCCGAAATCGCAGGATCCGGGCGACCCGGGCGGCGGAGCGACCCTCCTCGGACGTGCCGTCGGCCAGCTCGACGTCGGGCAGCGTGCCGACTACAAGGATCTCCTCCCCATCGGAACTGACCTCGGGCGAGCCTACGAACCAGCCTTTCGGGATCCGAGAGGCGAACCAGCGCGACAGTTCCGCGGCCATGACGATTACAAGATTACCTCCCGGGCCCTTCCGGTCGGGCCGCTTTCGTCAGGCGGCCGCCTCGGCCGGTTTAGGCCCGACGAAGTGGATCTCGTCCACGACGACCTCGGTCCGGTAGCGCTTCTGCCCCGCCTGGTCCTCCCAGCTGCTCGTCTGGAGCCGTCCGTCGGCGTAGATGAGGCGGCCCTTGTTCAGGTACTGGCCGGCAAACTCGGCGAGCTTGCCAAATGCCACCAGGCTGTGGAACTCCGCCTGCTCCTTGCGCTTGCCCTCAGCGTCCTTGCCGGCGTACGAGTTTGTGGCGATGCGCATCTTCGCGACGTACGTGCCTTTCGGCGTCGCTTTGACGTCAGGGTCGGCCGTCAGGTGCCCGATGAGAATGACTTTGTTGACCATTGCGATGACCTCCATGAAATTGCGCTCAAGTTAGGCGGGAGAGACGCGGATGCCTACCCAGGTTGTTAAGACCCGAGAAAGCTCGCCGGGTCCACCGGAATCCCGTCGACGTCGATCTGGAGATGGACGTGGGGTCCAGTCGCGAGTCCGGTCGCCCCGACCAGCCCGATGAGCTGACCCGGTGTGACCTGCTGCCCCGAGCCGACGCGAAACTCGGACAGGTGGCAGTACACGACGCGGACGTGCGTGTCGACGACCACGGAGACGAACTCACCTGCGCCCATCGGGTCGTAGCCGGTGTGCGCGAGGCCGTCGGTGGCGGAGTAGACGGCCGTTCCTTCCCGCGCGGCCAGGTCGATCCCCGTGTGGAAGTGCCGCGTCGGACAGGTCGGGTCGTAGGGCTCCAGGTCGACGTCTGTGCAGCCGAACCGTTGGGTCACGACGGCACCTACCACCACTCCTTCGACCGGCAGCCGCACATGACTCGGCACCTGCATGGCCGCGACGAGCCACGTCGCCACGCCCAGCCCGCCGATGGCGAGGATGCGGATCATGCCTTCGCCATTTGCTTGACGATGTGATTCATCGCCTCATGCAGAGTCGATTGCAACTTGTGCGCAGCCTTCTCACTGCTTCCCATCGCGCCGGGGACCTTGAAAACGATCAAGAGGGACGCAAGCGCGAAGAGGTGGTGGATCGGGCTGACGCCGGTGCGCTCGAGCGCGAAGCCGATCGACAGCACGAACAGCTGCGCGGGCTGCATGAAGAGATTGGTGGTGAAGTGGGTCATCCACATCTTCGACAGGTGGCTGCTCTCCGGCAGCATGAACAGAAGCGCGGCGAGAGGTGCGGTGATGGCGAGGACGACCAGGATCGCGTAGCGCACCAGGTAGCTGATCGCCAGCACGCCGTACGCGCCCGCAAGCGCCGCGGTCGTAAGGATCTCCCAGGTGCCCGCGTTGGGGTCGTTGCTGTAGCTCGCGACGAACGTGGAGAAGTCGTCGTACATGTTGAAGCTGCGCACCGCCTCGGAGATCGCGTTGGCGGCGGTGACGCTCGCCTGGAACAGCGGGAGCGCGAAATTGATCAGGACCGCCGCCATGAACAGGCGAGGAAGCAGGATGCGCGCCGTGTACTGGGTGAACAGGCCGTGCCCCCACATGATCCGGTACGAGGCCCAGACGGCGATGATGCCCAGGCCGGCGTCGGCAACGATCTGAACCTTCGGCTCGAACATGTGGATCGTTGCGGCGTTGATGAAGTCGCCGCCCGTCTCGATGTCCGTGGTGCTGAGGATGAACTTGTACCAGACGTTCAGGACCAGGCCTGCGCTGTCGTTGAGAACCTTGACCAGCACGAGGTTGGGATGGACGATCGTGTAGAGGTAACCCTCGATCCGGTTGAGCTCGAGATAGAGCTCCTTGAGAAAGCTGAGGTCCATCGCTCAGCGTGTGGGTACCGAGCTCGTGAGGATGCTCACCAGCGAGCTCGCGACCTCAACACCGATGGTGCCGACCACGATCCGCTGGATCCACTGCTTGGCGGCGAGCGCCGACTTGGACTCGACCGCCGTAATTTTCCAGATGAAGGCGAAGATGAACGCCAGAGCCCCGACTGATCCCACGAGCGCCTGCCCGATGTGGATCCAGGTATTGATCAGGTTGGTGATGGGGGTGATGTCGGGATCGGTGAGAAACAACATTTGGTGCCTCCGGCGTTTTGGAGGCACGCTACCTATCGGCGGTTGCGCAGGGAACCCAGCCTGTTAAGGGTTCATGCGCGGGGGTATCGCCGTGGCGCGAAAGGCTAAGCCCCCGGCGGCGCGTTTGGACCCAGAGGTCCCATTGCGGTCGGGAATTCGGGACGTTTGACGTCAAACGCCCCCGATACCTGGTTAGTGATGTGACTTCAGGTGCGCCTCGATCCCGTCGAGGAGAAAGTCGAGCGCCGTCGCGGTCTTGACCTTCGTCTTCGGCTCGGCCGGCGCCGCATCCGGCGGCCGCACCTTCGGCGCATAGGTGTCGAGCTTGAAGTCGACCACGCCGCTGCTCACGTCCAGCTCGTAGCGATCGCGCGCGGTCGGCGCGCCATCGTCGCTGTTCCAGCGCACGTCGAACACGGCGACCTTGGTGGAGAACTGATCGAGCTTCAGCTTGACCGCGCCCGTGTGCACGATCGCGGCCACCGCCGCTTCGCGCGGGCGATGGACGGACACGTTGACCACGCCGCTCGACACATGGATCGGAACCACCCCCCGCGGCTCCGGTAGGAAGCACTCGATGTTGGCGGCGCCGCTGTCGATCCAAATCTCGCGCACGTCCAGGCCGCCGGCGTCGATCACCGTGTTCCAGGTCGGCGCCTGGACCTTGAACTTCCAAGGGCGCCGCGGGTTGAGCTCGATCTCTCCGCGACCGACGCCGCGCAACCGCCGGACGACGACCTGCTCACCACGGACCACCGCGGGCGCCGCGCCTGACTGATCCGAAGGCACGCGGATGAGGCCCTGCATGTCAGGGGTGCCGGCACGAAGGATCACGCCGCGCGAGCCGGTGTCGATCCAGACCGAGGCGGGCTCGCCCGTGGCCTTGGCTGAGGGCTCGTCCGTGGCGTGTGACGGCGCGGCGATGACCTGGGTCATGACCATCCGCGCGACGTCCGCCGCCTCCCCGTCCTGAAGTCCGGCCGAGCGGAACGCGGCCGCGAGGTCACGCGCGACGTCGCTTCGACCGAGGGCGCCCGGGACCTCGAGCAGGATGCGATTCGCGTCCTTGTGCGCCGACACGCTGCGCTGGAGAGCGTTGGCCGTCGCCTGCACCGTGTCGCGCCAGGTGGCTCGCTGGCGCGGCCTGCTGACCGACTCGAGGATCGCGTCGGCGAGAAGCCCGAGCAGCTCGTCGCGATCCCGCACGTGCCAGTACAGCGACGCCGCCTTGACCTGCAGGCGCTCGGCCAGCGCCCGCATGGAGAGCCCCTCCAGACCGTGTTTGTCGATCAGCTCGAGGGCGGCCTCGACCAGCCGCTCCCGGGTAAGTCCTTTCTGCTCT
>DATKFA010000025.1:0-5044 GCA_035511715.1 Candidatus Acidiferrum sp.
TGGGCCGACTACGCCGAAAACCAGCTCAACCTCGACGTCGGCCGCGGCATCATCATGCAGCTCCTGCTCCGCGCGCTCGCATTCATCGCCGGCTTCAACCACGTCACGCTGCTCGCCCTCAGCGCGATCGCCTACGCCGCGCTCGAGGCGACCGAAGGCATCGGCCTCGCGCTGCGTCGCCGCTGGGCGGAATACCTGACGGTGATTGCGACCGGCATCCTCATTCCCTACGAAGCGTACGAGGTGATCAGGCACCCCAGCCTCTTCAAAGTTGGCGCGCTCGCGCTAAACCTGGCTGTGGTGGGCTACCTGTCCTACCGCAAGCGACTGTTCGTCGGCATCTGACACCGGCGTGAGCCACCGGCTGCGAAAGCCGGCCCTGTGCAGCACATAACGCACCAACGCACCGAGCGTCTTCAACCCATAAACGGTCGACGTCGAAAAGCTGACCGAGCTCGCGTCTTCGTGATACTTGCCGATGGCTGGCACCTCGCCGATCTTGAAACCAAACGTCGCGGCCTGGATAAGGACCTGCGTGTCGAAGACGAAGTCATTGCTGTTCTCGAGGAACGGAATTGCCTGCAGGAACCGGCGCGAGTAGGCGCGATACCCGGTGTGATATTCGGACAGCTTCAAGCCGAGCACTCGGTTCTCGGATGCGGTGAGAAATCGATTGCCGATCCGCTTCCACCACGGCATGCCCGCCTTGGCCGGGTCCAGTCCCAGCCAGCGAGACCCCAGCACGATGTCGGCGTCTCCGCTCTCGATCACGCGGCACAGGTTCGGAATGATCGCGGGGTCGTACTGGCCGTCCGGGTGGAGCATCACCACGACGTCGGCTCCCATCGCGAGCGCCTGCCGGTAGCACGTCTTCTGATTTCCGCCGTAACCGAGGTTGCGTCGATGCCGGATCACGTCGAGGTGCAGCGCGGTGGCGACGCTGACAGTCGCGTCGGCGCTTGCGTCGTCGACCAGCAGGATGCGGTCGGCCTGGCCCTGTGGGATGTCTCCGACGACCTCGACCAATGTCTTGGCGGCTCGATAGGCCGGCAGCACGATCACGCGGCGTGGACGCGGGCCGCTCCACTGCAGCTCGCCGAGCGGTATCGGGTCCGGCCGCACGGCCATGCGCTCGACCGCGAGGTACCCCGCCAGCGCGAGCGCGCCGACCGCCGCCGACCAGAAATTGATCGTGAGCGTGAGGTTGATCGCCGCGTAGGCAAAGAACAACACCGCGACCGCGGCGTGCGGCCAGCGCAGCTGACCGTCGAGAGCGAGGTCGGCAAGCGCGAACCCCGGAATGATGAGAAGGGCAAGGTCGTGGACGTTCTGGTGCGGGCTGAGCACTAGCGACGCCGCGACGGCGAGCGCGAAATCCAGGCGCGGTTTGTCCGGTCTCCAGCTAAGTGACAGGGCCACGAGCGCGAGCAGCAAGACCAGGATCACGAAGGCGACGACCTTTCCTCCGCCGGGAACCGCCTCGAGGACGTTGCGGAGCGAGTAGACGGCCGGGTCCGTGTATACCAGCTGGCCCGTGTTCGGGAGGTGACCCGTGACAGCCCACGTCCCCACTGCGCCCAGGTAATCCAGCACCGGTCCGAATCCGAAGCCGGCGACAGAGACTGCGCCCAGAGCGAGCAGCACACCGACGAAACCGGCCAGTGCTCGCCATGCGCGGCGCGTGATGAACAGCACCGGTATCAGCAACAGCAACTGCGGTTTGGAGAGCGCGAGGGCGCTCAACGCACCCGCCAACCCAATGCGGCCGCGCGCCCACGCCGCGTACGCGCCTGCGAGCGGTACCAGCAGCACCAGGTCCGACTGCCCCTGCAGGACCGTGACAAACAGTGGGAAGAAGCCGCCGATCATCGAGGCGGCGATGAGCCGGCCGCGGCCATGGACGCGCAGGCTCGTCCGCACGAGGATGACGACGAGTGCGACCGCGAGCAGCAGGTTGAACGCAGCCATCGCGTAGTACGCATGGCGGTAATCGAGGTAGGCCAGCGGTGTGATAAGCAGCGTGTAGTAAGGCGGATGGAAATAGGGCAGGACGATGAAGCGCGATGGGTCCTGGCCGGTGATCTGCAGCTCGACCTGGCGCTGCATCGCGATGTCGTAAACGGCTGCACCGCCGTTGGTGACGTAGAGCTTGGCCGCCGCATAGAAATTGAAGAAGTCGGGTCCGAGAAGATTCCCGCGGATGAAGGTGAACCAGTAGACGATCCAGAACAGGAGCGAGCCAATGCCCGCGCCGGTGGCGGCGGCGTAACCCAGGCGGACCAGGCGCGCGGCGAGCCGAGGGTTCATCGACCGCTTTCGAGACGAAGGGCGAAACGCTCAGGAAGCTTTGCCTTGCGGATCACGCGCTGGGCACCCTTGATGTCGTAGCGGACACGACGAAACTCGAATGTCTTCGCGTCGACGTCCCAGACGCCGTAGCTCGCGGTCGGGAGGCCATCACGAGGCTGACCGACGCTGCCGGGATTCACCAGGGCGGGTCCGTTCAGTGGAAAGGTGTCGACGCGATATTCATGCGTCACTGCGCCGTTGACCATCGCGAAGATTCCGGGCACGTGCGTGTGACCGTGAAAACAGATTCCTCCGTTGAGCAGCTCGAGATTGGCGTGAGCAACAGCGGTGTCCAGGACGTACTCGTAGATATGGTCGCGCGGGCTCGCGTGGACGAGCAGGACATCGTGCTCAACATGGCTGTCCGGCAATCCCCGCAACCATTGCAGCCGCTCCTCCCCGATGACTTCGATTGTCCATCGAACGACCGCAGCCGCGTCGTCGTTGAACCATTCGAGAATTTCAGGGTCGGTGCACGCTCGATCATGATTGCCGACAAGCGTGAGCCAGCCGCGCTTGGTCACCTCATCGACGCAACGCTTCGGATCTCCGCCATAACCGACGACGTCGCCGAGACAGATGGTCTCGTCGACCTGCGGGCAGTCGCGCAGCACGGCTTCGAGCGCCTGCCAGTTCGCGTGAATGTCCGAGAGAATGGCGATCTTCAAGCCGGCCTCGCGTAGAGGCGCGGATAGATGTGGTCGAAGAGGATGCGCAGCGTCGCAGCGATGGGAATCGCGACGAACATGCCGAGGATTCCTCCCCAGCTGAAGCCGGCGATCAAGGCGACGATGATGAGGATTGGCGGCAGCCGGACAGCGTCGCCCATCACCTTCGGGTAGATGAAGTTGAGATAGAAGTTCGGAATGACCACGTACGCGACAAGCACGAGCAGGGCTTGTCCTGGGCTCTGCGACAGACCCACAAGGATCGCGGGCACCGCTCCAACAAACGGACCAAGGTAGGGGATCAAAGCGGTCACGCCTGCGATCACGCCCAGCGCTACTGCATCAGGCAGGCGAAGCAGCGCGCACACCACGCCGGAGGTGATTCCGATCAGGCCGGCGATAACCAGCTGGCCCCGCACGTACGCGTACAGCATCTTGCGGACCTGGCGCCAGATCTGGTCGAAGTCGGAGCGGTAGTCGCTGGGCACGAAACGCCGGAGGTCACGCCGCACCGCGGGGGCCTCGATGGCGAGAAGGAAGGCGACGATGAACATGAGCAGCAGCTGCAGGGCCGTCGTGAGTGCAGTCAGGCCAAGCGTCACCGCGTTGCCGAACTGTCCGAGCAGGTACTCGCGAAGATGGGAGTCGATCGTCTGGGTTACACCCTTCAGGTCGATTTCTATTCCAAACACTGCGATCGGCTGCAGGCTGTTCAGCCGGTCCTGAGCAGTGGCCGCGAGCGTCGGCGCCTGGACCTGCAGCTGTCCGACCTCGCTGACGCCGAGCGGAACGATTAGCAGGACGAGGCCCGCCAACCCGATCAGGATGCCGATGAAGACGACCGTGATCGCGAGGATGCGCGGGATGCCGAGGGCGTGAAGGCGTATGACCGCCGGTTGGATCAGGAATGCGATCGCGGACCCGAGGACGAAGGCGCCGAGAAAGTCGCGGAGCAGGAAGAGGACGACGATCGCGACCACGAGCGCGGCAAGTCCGAACGCGATCTGCGAGTAACGGCGCCGGCGCTTCGGGTCGATAGACCAGGTCGAGGCAGTCACGCCACTGGCCGCGGCGGGACTCTCAACCTGTTTCTCGGGAGGGGTTCCGTGCTGCGGGGTGGTTCGCACGTTACGTAAACACGGGCAGTATGACGAGCAGTGCCTGAGGCCGAGCCGGCTTAGGTTTTGACCTGCTGGAGTGCCGCTTCTTCGTACGCGGCCCCATGAAGCGGATTGACCGTGCTGCGCCCGGCGGCGATGGCGTAGAGCGCAAGAATCACGAGCCCAATCCCTAGCACCCCAAATGTAACTTGAGGGCTGTATTGCTTCGTGAGGAATCCACCAACAGCAAGGCCGACGATTCCGGCCGTCTGCGCTAGCCCGAATCTCGTGGCCATGACGCTGCCACGACTTTGGGGTGCGGCAGCCTCGACGAGCGCTGTCTGGTTAGCCACGGAGTAGACAGGGTTTCCGATGGAAGCCAAGAACAGTGCCGCGATGATGACGGCGATGTCGTGTGTCGTCGAGATGGCCACCGCGAACACTCCCGTCAGGAGGAGGCCAGTGCCTACCGTTCGCATGGAGCCGATCGAGGCAAGCCGGCTCACCATGAGCGAACCAACAAAGATTCCCAGCGAAGCTACGAGCTCCAGCGTGGAGTAGGTCTGGGGACCGGTGTCGGTGACCTGATAAGCGATCGCTAGAACCGCAGGCAGGCTCATCGGAATAAGGAACGCCGCCAGGGTGCTTATTGCAAGCTGTGGCCTCGCCTCAACGACTGCCCATGAACGCCGGAGGGCCCCAGAAACCGAAATGGCCGGTATTCCCCCACCAAGATTGGGAATGCCGAGGATGATCAAAGCACCGACCACGAAAGTCATCGCGTCGCCGATAAAGAGCGCGTTGATGGAAGTCGGGAATTTGGTTAGAACTGCGACCGCGATCGCGAATCCAAGCGAGCTGAACAGCATGGTGGTGGCAGCTACAATCGCGTTTGCTTTTCCGACCTGACCGGCCGGCACGAGATTT
>DATKFA010000026.1:0-2449 GCA_035511715.1 Candidatus Acidiferrum sp.
CGCCTGCTCGACGACGCGTGGGACTTCACCCGCAACGTCGCCGCCAGCGGCCGTCCCGTGCTCTTCGTCGGCACGAAGAAGCAGGCGCAGGAGACCATCCAGACCGAGGCCGCGCGCTGCGGCATGTACTTCGTCAACCGCCGCTGGATGGGCGGCATGCTGACCAACTTCAGCACCGTCAAGAAGCGCATCGAGCGCCTGCAGGAGCTGCGCAAGATGCAGCAGGAAGGCCAGTTCGAGCAGATGGCGAAGAAGGAGGCGAAGCGCCTCCAGGACGAGCTCGACCGTTTGATGTTCCACTTCGACGGCATCGCCGACATGAAGCGACTGCCGGGCGCGCTGTACGTGGTCGACCCGCGCAAGGAGCACATCGCGGTGACCGAGGCAAACCGCCTGAAGATCCCGGTCGTTGCGATCACTGACTCCAACTGCGACCCCGACCTGATCACCTACGTGATCCCCGGCAACGACGACGCGATCCGCGCGGTCAAGCTCTTGACCGGGAAGATCGCCGACGCGTGCCAGGAGGGACGCCAGGAGGCCGCGGCTCGCGGCGAGATCCTGCCCGAGGTCGAGGAGCGCGAATTTCTCGAAACGCCCCGCTACGAGGAGATCGAGGAGTACCTCGAGGACGAAGAGGACTACCTCCCGACCGTTTCGGAAGAGGAGTTCATCGGACGCACCGTCGACGACGAGGAGGCCCGCTGATGGCGGTCAGCCTGGACCTGGTCAAGAAGCTCCGCGAGCTCTCTGGTGCGGGCATGATGGACTGCAAGCAGGCGCTGGAGGAGGCGGGCGGCGACGTCGACAAAGCCTTCACCATCCTCCGCGAGAAAGGGATCGCGAGGGCGACCAAGCGCGCCGACCGGGTCACCGGTCAGGGCGTCGTGGAGGCGTACCTCCACAGCACCTCGCCCGACTTCCCACCGCAGCTCGGCGTGCTCATCGAGGTCAACTGCGAGACCGACTTTGTGGCCAAGGGCGCGGACTTCCGCAAGCTCGCGAAGGAGCTCGCGCTCCAGGTCGCGGGCTTCGGCGCGCGCTGGGTGTCACGCGAGGATGTGCCGGACGACGTGCTCGTGACCGAGCGTGAGGTCTACGAGGCCAAGGCGAGACAGGACGGCAAGCCCGAACAGGTGATACCGCGCATCGTCGAGGGACAGGTCGAGGATTTCCTGAAGCACAGCTGCTTGCTCGAGCAGGAGTATTTCCGCGAACCGGGCCGCACCGTGCAGCAGCTGATCGCGGAGAACATCTCCAAGCTCCAGGAGAACATCACGGTCCGGCGCTTCGCGCGCTTTAACATCAGAGAGAACTGAGCCAGACATCCAACGGCGTGCCTAAGTACAACCGCGTCTTGCTCAAGCTGAGCGGTGAGGCGCTTGGCGGCAAACGTGACTACGGCATTGATCTCGAGGTGGTGGAGACGATCGCCGCGCAGGTCAAGCGAGTGCACCAGATGGGCGTGCAGATCGCCCTCGTCGTCGGTGGCGGCAACATCTTCCGCGGCCTCGCGGCGACCGAGCGCGGCTTCGACCGCGCCACCGGCGACTACATGGGGATGCTCGCGACCGTCATCAACGCCCTGGCGTTGCAGGACGCGCTGGAGCGCGCCGGCATCCCGGCGCGCACGATGACCGCGATCCAGATGCCGCAGGTCGCCGAGCCGTACATTCGGCGGCGCGCCGTGCGTCACCTGGAGAAAGGGCGCGTCGTCATCCTCGCGGCGGGAACCGGGAACCCCTACTTCACGACCGACACGACCGCCGCGCTGCGCGCGGTGGAGATCGAGGCGGACGTCATCTTGAAGGCCACGAAGGTCGACGGCATCTACACCGCCGACCCGAAGCGCGACCCGACCGCGACGAAGTTCGAACGTCTGGGTTACCTCGAGGTCCTGAACCGCGGCATCGAGGTGATGGACAACACCGCCCTGACCTTGTGCATGGACAACGACGTGCCCATCGTGGTGTTCAACCTGCTCACGCCGGGCAACATCGAGCGCGTCGTCCTCGGCGAAGAGATCGGCACCCTTGTTGGAGCCGGCGTGAGGTGAGACTCAGGTGATCGACCCGATCCTCCGAGAGGCCGAGACGAAGATGGCGAAGTCGGTCGACCATTTCGCGGGCGACCTCGCGACGATCCGTACGGGGCGTGCGAACCCCGCGCTGATCGACAAGATCATGGTTGCGTATTACGGCACGCCGACCCCGCTCAACCAGCTGGCGCAGATCAGCGCGCCCGAGCCGCGCCTACTCGTGGTGCAGGTCTACGACAAGAGCCAGATGGGCGCGGTCGAGAAGGCGTTGCGCACCAGCGAGCAGGGCCTTAACCCCGCGAATGACGGCAGCGTGATCCGCGTGCCGATTCCGCCGCTGACCGAGGAGCGGCGCCGCGAGTACGTCCGCCTGGTCAAGCAAAAGGCGGAGGAAGCCCGGGTGGCGATCCG
>DATKFA010000027.1:0-3225 GCA_035511715.1 Candidatus Acidiferrum sp.
CCGGCCGGCGACGCGCGGAGCTGGAGACCGCCGCCATCGTCGGCTACACGAACGCAGGCAAGTCGACCCTCCTCAACGCCTTGACGCACGCGGGCGTGCGGGCGGAGGAGAAGCTCTTCGCCACTCTCGACCCGACCACGCGCAAGCTCGAGCTTCCCGCCGGCCGCGAGCTTTTGCTGACCGACACCGTCGGTTTCATCCAGAAGCTGCCGACCGACCTGGTGGCGGCGTTTCGGGCCACGCTCGAGGAGGTTACCGAGGCCGACCTCATCATCCAGGTGCTCGACCTGAGCTCACCCGCGGTCGATGACCAGGCGGCGACCGTGGAGGAGGTCCTCGGCGATCTCGGCGCCGCGGACAAGCCGCGCGTGGTCGCTCTGAACAAAGTCGACCTCCTGGGCCCGGCGTCCAGGCGTCGGGCGGTTGCCGCGCTGTCTCAGCGCTACCCCGACGCCGTCCCCATCTCAGCTTCGAACCGGACCGGCCTCGACCAGCTGCTGCACACAGTCGATGTCGCGAGCCGAGGAGACGCGATCGGGCTGGAGATCCTGGTGCCGTACGGCCGCGAGGGCGTGCTGGCCGAGCTGCGCCGCATCGGCGGGGTGGACCGCACCGAGTACGTCGCCGGCGGGACGCGAGCCTGGGGCTGGGCGCCCCGCCACGCGGCGCGCCGCTTCGAAGACTATGCGGAGAAGGGCGCCCTGCGTGCGCCTGGCCGCTCTAGCGGAAGAGCCTGATCACACCTCGGACGATGCCGACCAGGCTGATGTTGGCGGTGACGATCGGCTCGTAGGCCGGGTTCTCCGCGATCAGCTTGACGTGCCCGTTGGCGCGTTCGAAGCGCTTCACGGTCGCGTCGCCGTCGACCAGCGCCACCACGATCGAACCGTTGGCGGCTTCGTGCTGCGGCCGGACGAGGACCAGGTCCTCGTCGAGGATGCCCGCGTTGACCATGCTGTCACCCCGCACGCGGAGCAGGAAGTAGCCGTCCTTGGCCAGCTCTGGCGAGAGGAGGATGTGGTCCTCGATGTTCTGCTCGGCGAGGATCGGGGTGCCGGCGGCGACGTTGCCCACGATGGGCACCACCACCGCGTTGCGGCGCTGCTGGTCGAGCTCAGCGTCGGCGACGAGCTGGACGGTGCGGGACTTGCTCGGGTCACGCTTGATGAGGCCGCGGCGCTCCAGCTGGTTCAGGTGGTTGTGCACCGTGGAGCTGGAGCTCAGCCCGACCGCCTCGCCTATCTCGCGGACGCTGGGCGGGTAGTTGCGGGTCTTGGTGACGAAGCGGATGTACTCGAGGATCCGGGTCTGTCTATCGGTCAATTGTTCGGTCAATTTCGTGTTCTTCTCCAGAGCGTGGTGGGGGACCTCGGCCGATCCTAGCACTTCTGAACTTGAAGCGCAAACTTTTGTTCGACGCCTTGACAGGCAAACAACCGTTCGCTATCCTTCGAACGTATGTACGCCGCCGGTTACGGAATCAAACCTTGGCGGGCTGGCCGTGCCGGCGGTGTACGCCTCGGCTGGCGTGCGGCGCTCGCCGTAGCGGTCGTCGCGCTGACCGGAGCTGGGATGGCGGTGGCGGCCCACGGGGGCACGCCGACGTCGTTCTCGACCGTGGTCGTCCAGCCGGGCGACACCCTGTGGTCGATCGCGGCCCAGCGCTATCCGGGCGATGATGTCCGGGACCGTGTCCAGGACATCGAGGCCGCCAACGGGCTCCAGGGCCCGCAGATCGAGGCAGGGGAGACGCTCCGCCTGCCGCGATAGCCGGCCGTGAGGCTGGTTCTGATCACCCGCCACGGCTGCCACCTGTGCGATCAGGCCCTTGAGCTGCTGCGGTCCCTCGGCCACCACCCACTGCTGGCCGACGTCGACTCTGACGACCGCCTCCACGACCTGTACGACTGGCGCGTACCGGTCGTGCTGCTGGATGACCAGATCATCGCCGAGGGCAAGATTACCCGCGACCAACTCGCAAAGGCGCTGGGAGAAGATGGCTCGCTAGCTGGGTTCAGCCGCGGGCAACCGTGACGATAATCACTCCGGTATGAGGAACCGCCCCCAGCTGTCAGTGATGATGGCGGCCTACAACGAAGAGCGAACGGTCGAGATCATCCTCTCGCACGTGCTGGGTCGCCCTGAGGTCGGCGAAGTCATCTTCGTTGATGACGGCTCGACCGACCGAACCTGGGAGATAGTCGATCGGATCGCCGCATCAGACTCGCGGATACGGGCGTTTCGCCAGCCAACGAACATAGGGAAAGGCGCAGCATTGCGCCGCGCCATACTCGAGCTGCGGTTTCCTTTTGCGGTCGTCCAGGACGCCGATCTCGAGTACGACCCGCGGGATTACGCGTCTCTGCTCGAGCCTCTCGAGGAAGGGCGCGCAGACGCCGTGTTCGGGGTTCGCGGATTCGCAGGTCAGACCGCGTTCAGCTTCTGGTTCGTGCAGGGCAACAAAGCCGTCACGTTCGCGGCGAACATCCTGTTCGATTGCTACATCTCGGACATGGAGACCGGGTACAAGATGCTCAGGTCAGACCTCTGGCGTGCGCTAAATCTGACCGGGAAGCGATTCGAGATCGAGCCTGACATCACAGGCCGAATCCTCCGGCTCGGTTATCGGATCCATGAGGTCCCAATTCGTTACTACGCGCGAAGCCGTGAACAGGGGAAGAAGCTAACCTGGATGGACGGGGTGAAGGCCTTCGGCAAGCTCGCGCGTATTCGATTGACGCCGCACCGAGTGCTTTTTGGTCCGTCACTAAACGATCGCTATCACCGCGACCGGCAGCATGAGCTTGCGCGGCAACATCCACTGATCACCGGCGGACCTCGAGAGCTGCGGTCCTAGTGCGCACCTTTATACGCTCGCGTATACGCTCGCGCCCATAGGTTCAGGCGCGCCTCGAGCGAGCCCAACCACGGCCTGTCGCAACGGATAGGGAGGAAGCCTGCCAGGCTCGCCCGGTCCGCGGCCTGATGATGGCGATAATCACTGTTAACCGGAGCCCAAGCTTGCGATATCGGTGCGTTTGGTGCCAAAAGGCCCGATTCGAGCCGTGTACTCGGTGCGTTTGACGCCAAACGCACGTAACTCGGGTCAGGCTGAACGCTGAAGCGCCGGCTCTGCGTCCAGGCCGCGCAGAAATACCTCCAACGGCAGCGCCGCGACTTCGAAGTCTTCCCGCAGCAGCTCCAGGTCGGCGCCGGCCTGCTGGA
>DATKFA010000028.1:0-2931 GCA_035511715.1 Candidatus Acidiferrum sp.
GTAAAGAGGACGCAAGACGCACTGTTCTTCTTCATCTCGACGCGTTTCCTCCCGTTTGCGGCGAGCCTCGTCCCCCTGTATCTGCTGGCACGTGACCTCAAGCTGCTCGACAACATCTTTGCGCTGACGCTCATCTACACCACGATCAACCTCCCGCTCGGCGTATGGCTGCTGCGCTCCTTTCTCCTCGAGATCCCCAACGATCTCTTCGAGGCCGCGCGGGTCGATGGAGCCGCGTTCCGGCACGAGATCCTGCGCATCGTCGTCCCGCTGATCGCCCCGGGAATCGCCGCGACGTCGCTGATCTGCCTGATCTTCAGCTGGAACGAGTTCTTCTATGCCGTCAACTTCACGTCGTCGGTGGCGGCCACGACGCCCATCTTCCTGGTCGGCTTCATAAGCGGCCGCGGTCTTTTCTACGCCAAGCTGGCCGCCGCGGCC
Organism: Candidatus Acidiferrum sp.; assembly: GCA_035511715.1. GTDB lineage: Bacteria > Chloroflexota > Dormibacteria > Dormibacterales > Dormibacteraceae > 40CM-4-65-16. Next base: position 442 of record DATKFA010000028.1, read on the forward strand.
ACCGTGTCGAGCCTGCCGGTGTTGCTGGCCGGATGGATCGCCCAGAAGCAGCTCATCCGAGGCCTCACCATGGGCGCCGTGAAATGAAGGCCGTCGTCGTCGAAGAGCCGAACGAGGTCGTCGTCAAAGAGGTCCCCGACCCCACGCCGAGACCCGGTGAGGCCGTGGTCAAGGTCGAGGCTTGCGGGATATGCGGCACCGACATCCACGTCATCCGCGGGGAGTTCGAGCCCACGCGCTACCCGATCATCCCGGGCCATGAGTTCTGCGGCGAGGTCGTGGAGCTCGGTGAAGGCGTGACCAAACTTCGTGTGGGCGATTTCGTCGCGGTCGATCCGTCGCTGTACGACGGCACATGCGTGCAGTGCCGCGCCGGCCGCTTCAACCTCTGCGAGAACTGGAACGGGATCGGCGTGGGCCGGACCGACGGCGCGTGCGCTGAGCTCGTCGCCGTGCCGGCTGCCAATGCCTTCCGCCTGCCGGACGGGGTCCCGCGCCATTGGGGCACGCTGGTCGAGCCGCTCTCGTGCGCGGTGCACGGCCTCGACCTGGTCGACGCCGAGGTGGGGAGGGAGTGGCTCATCTACGGCGCGGGCACGATGGGACTGATGCTTGCGCAGTGCGCGCGAGACGCCGGCGCGAGCCATATCGACATGGTCGAGCTGAACCCCAAGCGCCACGACCTTGCCCGCCGCCTCGCCGCCGACCGCATCGTGAAATCGGCCGTTGAGCTGGACAGACCGCGCGGGTGGGACGTCGTGATCGACGCCACCGGCGTCGTGGCCGCGATCGAAGACGGGCTCAAGCACGTGGCGCGCGGCGGCACGTTCCTGGTGTTCGGCGTCGCCAACACGGAAGCGGTTGCGCGTTTCTCCCCGTTCCGGGTCTACAACGACGAGATCAAGATCATCGGTTCGATGGCCGTGCTCCACAGCTTCGAGCGCGCTCTGGCCATGTTCGCGAAAGGTGTGATCGACAGCGAGGCGATGATCACCAACCGCTTCCCGCTTGACGAGTATTCGAGCGCCATCGATGCATTTCTTTCAGGAGCAGGTCTCAAGGTCCAGGTATTTGCCTAGACGTATATAATTGACCCGGTGACAACTATCTCCGCGCCTGTCACCGCGCAATCCGAAACCAAGGCAGCCCTCCTCGCTTACCTCGACGCGCTTGCTCTCGCCGAACCGATCCAGGCTCGGCTGTGGCAGAGCGCGCATCTGACCCTCACGCAGGTCTCGGTGCTGCGCCACCTACGCGCGGGTCCGCACACCGGCGGCCGGCTGGGCGAGCTGGCCGGCCTTTCCGCTGCATCGATCAGCAGGCTTGTCGACCGCCTGGAGAAGCGCGGACTGGTGAGCCGCAGGCGCGACACGGACGATCGACGCCAGGTGGAGGTCCACCTCGAGCCGGCCGGGGAAAGGCTGCTCGGCGAAGCCAGGGTGTTCAGGGGAAGCGAGCTGCATCAGGCGGTCGAAGCGATGTCGTCCGATGAGCGCCGCAGGCTGACCGCGTCCTTGACGCGCCTGGTCGAGGTCACTCGCGAGCTCGCGCTCCAGCGGGAGGAGCGCCCGTAACCATGCGCCTGGACTACAAGTGGATCGCCCTCTCCAACACGACGATCGGCATGCTGATCGCGACGGTCAACGCGACCAGCTTGCTCATCGCCATGCCGGTGATCTTCCGCGGCATCAACATCAACCCGCTCGACCCGGCGAACTTCAGCTACCTGCTCTGGCTGCTGATGGGCTACATGGTGGTGTCGGCCGTCCTGGTCGTCACCGCCGGCCGTCTCGGCGACATGTACGGCCGGACGCGGATCTACAACATCGGATTCGCGATCTTCACCGTCGCGGGCATTGGTCTCTCGCTCGTCTGGAGCCAGGGCTCGGCGGGCGCCATCGAGCTGATCGTGCTGCGGATGGTCCAGGCGGTGGGCGGAGCCATGGTCATGGCGAGCGGCGCCGCGATCCTCACCGACGCCTTTCCGTCGGACCAGCGCGGCTTCGCCCTTGGCATCAACCAGATCTCGGGCATGGCCGGCTCGTTCCTCGGCATCGTCGTCGGCGGAATCCTCGCGGCGATCAACTGGCGATGGGTCTTCATCATCAACGTGCCGATCGGACTGATCGGAACCGTCTGGGGTTTCTGGCAGCTGCGTGAGATCGGCGTCCGCCAGCGCGCGCGCATCGACTGGATCGGCAACATCACGTTCGCGGCGGGACTCTCGATGGTGCTCATCGGCGTCACCAACGGGCTGCAGCCGTACGGCGGATCCGCGATGGGATGGGGCAACCCGTTCGTGCTCGGCATGGTCGGCGGCGGCCTGGTAATCCTCGGGTTGTTCGCCTACTGGGAGACCAGGACGAGAGACCCAATGTTCCACCTCGACCTTTTCCGGATCCGCGCGTTCACGCTCGGCAACATCGCGGGTTTGCTTGGCTCGGTGGCGCGCGGCGGCCTGCAGTTCATGCTCGTGATCTGGCTGCAGGG
>DATKFA010000029.1:0-3290 GCA_035511715.1 Candidatus Acidiferrum sp.
ATGTCAGCCGACGACGTATTGATGTCGGGCGCGCAGCTGTACAGGCCGCCGAGCGAGTTGACGAACGCGCCGTACTCGCGCATCAATCGGGTCCGCGCGATACCCTGCGGGAGCTCTGGCGTGGGCAGCGCGATGACGGCCTTGCCGCCGCCGTGGGGAAATCCAACGCATGCGAACTTCAAGGTCATTGCCTCGGCGAGGCGCATTCCGTCGGCGAGCGCATCGGTCGGCCCTGGATAGTGCTTCATGCGGGTGCCCCCGCCGGACTTCCCGAGGGCGGTGGAATAGACGCAGATGAACATCCAGGCGCTCGACTCGCGGTCACGGTGAATCGAGACGGATTCACCGTCCCAGGCGCCGAGGAGGTCTTCCAAGACCTCTCTAGTTAAGCCGCTTTCGGGTGCTCGACGACCGCGAGAACGCGGGGCGCGACGAACCGCGCCGTGCGCACGACGCCGCCGTTGCGGGTTAGCTCGCGAACCTCGACGGTCGTGCGTGAGCTGCGCACCTCGACGCTTCGTCCCGCTCGCTTGGCCTCGATGACGTACTCCCTCGCGGCGCCGTTACCGGCGTCGACGAGAACCTCGACAAAATCTCCCTTTGCCACGACTTGGTTATTCCCAATTCGAATTGAGTTCAAGCCTGTTCCGCCGCCGACCCGGGGGTTGCGGCGAAGCCCGCTTAGGGTCAGAATGCCCGCGGCATGGCTCGGGAGGCGATCCTTCCGCTCACGGTCCAGAACGCGTACCGCGAGCGCTACCGCGCGATCCGCCCGGGATGGAGCTCGAGCGGGGACCAGCTCGAGGTGATGGTGCGCAACCACGCCACGGCCTCGAGCTGCGTGCTCGACCTGGGATGCGGCCGGGGCGGGGTGGTGGAGCTGTTGTGGCGCGACGTCAAGCTGGCCGCTGGGTTGGATCCTGACGTGCCCTCGCTCAGCGAACACCGAGCGCCGGGAATGCCGACGGTCCGCGGCGTCGGTGAGCACATCCCGTTTGCAAAGGAAACGTTCGACCTGGTCGTGTGCGTGTGGGTGCTCGAACATCTCCAAGACCCCGCGCAGGCGCTGAGCGAGGTAGGGCGGGTGCTGCGCAGCGGCGGCCACTTCATCTTCGTCACGCCGAACGTGCGCAATCCCATGATGCTCGCCAACCGCATCGGCAAGGCACTGCCTTCGCTGCAGCGGCGCCTCGTCCCGCGCGTCTACGGGCGCGTCGAGGCGGACACGTTTCCGGTGCAGTACCGCGCCAACACGGCCTCAGCTATTCGCTCGCTCGCGCGTGACGCCGGCCTGGGCGTCTTCGACCTGCGGATCGTCCCCGACCCGACATATCTCGCCGTCAACAGCTTGATGTTTCGAGCGTCCGTGATTTCGGAGCGGGTCATGCCCAAGGGCTGGGGCGTGCATCTGCTCGGAGACCTGATCAAGCCCTAACGCCTGACTGTCTTCCCCGCTCTGCGGGGAAGTACCCGGCGAAGCCGGGGGATGGGGGCCCCTCCGGCGCCTGCGGCGCCACCTCCCCACAAGTGGGGAGGACTTCTCCTCCGGCGCGTGTGGCGCCACCTCGCCACGTGTGGGGAGGACTCTCTCTAAAGAGTTTCCAGGTACTCGATGACCCGGCGCGTGAGCTGGGTCGGGGTGGAGGCGCCGCTCGTGACTCCGACTTTGCGGGCGCCCGCGAACCAGCTCAGGTCCAGGTCTTCCAGCCGGTCGACGAGGTAGGCGGGCTTGTGCCCGAGCTTCTTCACAACCTCGACCAGCCGCAGGGAGTTGGACGAGCGGGGGCTGCCGACCACGATCACCAGGTCGACCTCTTTCGCCGCCTCGACCGCGGCCTCCTGGCGCTCCTGAGTCGCGCGGCAGATCTCGTTGTAGACCTCCGCCTGCGGGTAGCGGGCCTTCACGCGGCCGATCAAGTCCTCGGTGTCCCAGACCGACAGCGTCGTCTGGCAGGTGACCGCGATACGGTCGCCGTGAAGGTCGAGGGCGTCGATGTCCTCAGGGTCCTGCACGAGGTGCACCTTGCCCGGCGCCTCGCCCATGACCCCTTCCGGCTCGGGGTGGCCCTTGCGACCGATGTAGACGACGTCGTAGCCCTTGCGGGCCAGGTCCGCCACCAGCTCGTGCGTGCGGACCACATCGGAGCACGTCGCGTCGACCGGAGTGAGCCCGAGCTCGACCGCGCGCTCCTTGACCTGGGGCGAGACTCCGTGCGCGGTGAAGATGACGGTGCCTTCCTTGATGTCCTCGAGGCCCGCGAGCCGGTTCGGCTGGTCGACCAGCGCGATCCCCTGGCCCTGGAGGTCGTCGGTCGCGTGCGTGTTGTGCACGAGCATGCCCAACATGTGCACCGGCCCCTGTGTCTCTTCGCGAACTCGTTTGGCGATCCGAAACGCGTCGACGACGCCGTGGCAGTAACCCCTCGGCGTGATCTTGAGAACTTCCATGAACTGCTCCCGAGTCTACGTGAGATGATCCGGCCCGCCATGGCCGTCGCCGCCGTGACAGTGATGCGGCGTGGGCGCTCCGAGCAGGCTAGGGACGCCCGATTTGCCAGGCTCGTCGCCCTGGTCCTGGACACGATCTTCGTCGGCATCCTGATCGCCGTCGCGACGGCCGTGTTCGGCGTGACAGAGGTCATCTGGGGAATTCCTCCGACCGCCGGCGTGGGTTCGGCGTTCTGGCGGGCGCAGGCAACGATCCCCGCGTTCTGGGCGACCGTGATCTGGCTTGGCTACTACACCGTCTGCGAGGGAATGTTCAGCGCGACGCCAGGCAAGGTTCTGGCCGGTTTGCGGGTCGTGTCAGTCGACGATCGCCGTCTCAGCTTCTGGAGCATTCTCGTTCGGAACGTTCTACGTCTGGTCGATGTGCTGCCCGGCGCCTATCTCCTTGGTGGTTTCGCGCTGCTGGCGACCCGGAACGGTCAGCGCCTTGGAGACCTGGCTGCCGCCACGACTGTCGTATATCGACGCGATGCGCTCGAGCCGCGTACGACCCGCTCATCGGGCCGCACGGCGCGGGTCGGCTTTGTCTCCGCCGTCGTCGCGGTGCTTGTGCTCACCGCGGCGTTCGACTACTTCCAGCAGCCGGTGCTGGTGATCCAGGGCGAGTACAACCAGCATCAGCTGATGAACCCGGCGATGGCCAGCTACTCGCTCGGCCAGCCGACCCGCACGCTCGATACCGTGACCTACCCGATCATCGCGCAGACAGCCACGCAATCTTGCTGGGGCTCGGTGACGCTGACGTGGGGTGGGTTGTTCGGATGGCAGATGCAGGCCGGTCA
>DATKFA010000030.1:0-3420 GCA_035511715.1 Candidatus Acidiferrum sp.
GGCACTGGTTTGGAGGCCCGGTCGAAGAGCTGAAGCGGAAGAAGGGAGTCTTCGAGCAGCACTGCGCTGAGGTCGTCCGCAACCCGTCTGAGGTGCTGCTGACGATCGGGGTCGGGCTCATCCTCACCGCGGACGAGAAAGCCGGCCGGGCGCTGCTCGAGAGGATTCCCGAAGAGCGCCGGCCGATGATCCGCGTGGCGACGCCCGACCAGGCGGCCGAGATCCTGCGCCCCTATATCGACGCCGGGTTCGGTGGCTTCACCTTGAACAACCCCACGTTCCCGACGATCGAATCGATCGGGCTCGCGGGTGAGCTGATCAAGCTCGTGCGCGGAAGCGGAGTCGCGGCCTAGTAAGTCTTGTAGATCTTTTCGCCTGCCCTCACCGCGGTCTTGAGGTGGTTCTCGGGCGGCGCGAGCGGGCAAGCCCAGCGCGGGCTGTACGCGCATGACGCGTTGTAGGCGAAGTTGAAATCGATCACGACTTCGCGTGAGCCGGGGGTGATCTCGAGGACCAGACCGTCGGTGTCCTTCGCGGTGTCGAAGAGATAGCGGCCGCCTCCGTACGTCTCGTGTCCTGACGTGGTGTCGCGAAACGGGACGAACAGGCCGCCCGCGTACTGCACGAGGCTGAGGACCGTCATCCCGCAGCGCTCTCCACCCAACGTGAACTCGAGCCGGCCGGCGCGCCGGTAGCGCACGGCCCCGTCCTCGCCGCCGGTGTCGATGACCAGCTCGCTGGCGTCGCCCGGTTCGAGAGTCGCGTTCACTCGGTACGTGGGATCGAAATCGAAATAGTGAAGGCCGGTGAACGTCGCGCGCTCGTCGCTTTCGATCGGCGATTGTGGGTGCGTGCGGAACAGCTCGTCGCGGCCGGCGCGAAATCGTCTGAGCGCGTCCGGCCCGGTGATGCGGTACAGGTCGCCGACGCGCCTGCGCCAGTCGACGAGATCAAAGTAAGCCTGGGCTTCAGCGCCCGTCAACTGTTTGTTCGGTGGGAGTGAGCTTGTAGCTGGCCAGCGGCGGCAGGGACGAGAGCGCCTGGTGGATGTCGTCGTCGGTCGCGTCGGTCACGACCAGCGAATAGCGGCGCGAGTGCGGGCCGATGACCCCGGCTGCTGCTGATGGCCGCGCAGCCTCGGAGGCGACGGCCACTGTCCTGGTGGCAGCCTCTTGCGCCGCGACTCGGGCGGGCCGCGCCGCAGCGTCAGCCCGCAGCACGCGCCAGTGATAGACGCCGACACCGGCCGCGACGACGATGACGGCGAGGTAGTGGCCGAAATCCAGGTTGCTCGCCGCCTGCAGGGTTGGTTTCGAGCTGAACAGCTGCCGCAGCAACGCGTTGATCATGCCGACCCCGCCGCCCAGGACCGCGAGGATGCTGCCGAGCAGCGCCGCCCAGACATAGAGCTTGCGGCTCAGCGACTGACGATCGGCTGCCCAAGGCGAAGGTCGCCAGTGCGCTACCCACACGGTCGCCCCCACCACGAGCAGTGTGACCCACAGGCTGACCGGGTCTTTCCAGTCGCCGGCCGGGACGCCGATGACGGGCGCCTCGAGCTGCTCGAACAGATTCCAGAGCAAGCCGCCTGCGCCGACCGCCCACACCGCAAGCGATACCAGCGACGCGAGGTTGGTGTACAGATGGCGCACCCCGGCCTGCCGGTCCGCCTCCTGCGATGCGGCGTCGCGCGCGAGCCGGCGCTGGATCAGAAACCAGGCCACGCCGAAGACCATCAGCTGCGAGGCCGGACCGGCCGCGTCGGCCCAGATGTTGCCGCTGGTACCTCCCGGATGGCTGACTCCCAGCAGCCGCGCCAGCGCGTAGTAAAGGATCTGGCTCGCGCCGATCAGGGCCGTGGCGATGCTGACGGCGACCGCGAGGAACCCCTCGATCGCGCGAAGCGTCGAGTGGCGGTCATCGGCGACATGCGTTGTCGCGATAACGCGCGCGTGAAAACCCCACATCGCCGTACCCGAGATCGCAAGGCCAAGTGGCCAGGACAGATACGTGTAGCTGCGAACTGACCCCAGCGGGAGGACGGTCAACGCCATCTGAAGGACTGTCGCGGTGGACACGAGCGTCGTGAGCAGTCCGACGAGCAGCGCAGGGTACATGTACCAGCGGCGCAGCGTTCCCGATGCGCCTTCCTCGCCGACCGCCGCGCGGTCCGACTGCGCGACCCAGAAGTGGAATCCAAAGATGACCGCGAAAACGATCGCCGCCCAGCTGAACTGGGCCGCGACCAGTCCGTTGAATGTCTGGCTGTCGAGCACGGGAAGAAGGAACTGCGCGAGGGCGTCGCCGACCGCGATCATCGTTGCAATCGAAAACACGAGGCACGCCAGGTAGAGGTAAAGGCGGCGAAGGGCCGAAGCGCGCTCGAAAGGATCCCGCATCGCGAAGCGGCGTGCGAACCAGAAGTGAACGCCCCACACCGGTAGTGCGACGACGGTCATCGCGGTGAAGATCGCGAGCTGGGGACGGTTCGAGTTCGCGGTCGGATCGTTGAATACAAACAGGAGGAGGGTGGCTCCGAGAAGGGTGAGACCGACAGCGAGCAGAACCAGCGCGGCGGCGCTCACGACGTAGAGGTAGAGCCGCCTCAAAATCACAGCCGAAACCGTACTACCATGCGCGCGTGATCTCTCGGGAACTGCTGGAAATCCTGGCGTGCCCGAAATGCCACACCAGGGTGGAGTTGAAAGAGCCGGACAAGCTCCGGTGCCCGCACTGCAAAGTGCTCTATCCGATCGTCGATGGGATCCCGGTGATGCTCATCGAGGAAGGCAAGCCCGAGGCTGAACCCTCAGCTCCAAGCTAGCCGCTGGTTCGCGTCACGTGGCGCATTCGTACCGCGACGTGTCTTTGGGTGAGGGGTTGGACTCGGCCGCGTGCAGGTCGGGCATGATCTCGTCGTCGGTCAGGGCGTAGGCCTGGTTCGAGTCGCTCGCCGACGTCGCGAAAACCATGCCCAGCACCCTGCCCTGGAGATCGAGCAGCGGTCCCCCGGAGTTGCCTGGCCGCACCTCGGCCTGCAGCACGTAGATCTGTCGCGTGACGACGTTCTGGGAGTAGATGTCGCGGCCCTCCGCGGTCACCTGGCCGTCCACCACGGCCGCGACTATCTTCTCGCCCTGTCCACCGGGGTAGCCGATCACGGCGCCCTGCGTCCCTCGGTCGGCCTGGCCAAACGTGAGTGCGGCTGCGTTGAAGCCCGGCGCGTAGAGCACCGCCACGTCTTTTTCCGGGTCGAAATACACGACGTCGGCCCGCAGCACCGTGCCGTCGGGCTTCTGGATCGCGTGCGACGCGGTCCCGGACACGACGTGCGCGTTCGTCGCGACGTAGCCGGAGCCCAGCGGTATGCCGCTGCCGGTCACGATTCCACCGCACCCCAGGCTCGAGACCTTGACCACC
>DATKFA010000031.1:0-2743 GCA_035511715.1 Candidatus Acidiferrum sp.
AATCGCCATGATCACAGGCCCGACCGCCATGAAGATTCGCGGCCCGTACTTGGACGCAAGGCTTCCAAAGCGGCGGGACAGGAAGATGAGGAACAGGGAACCGGGAATGCCGGCGGCTCCGGCGGCGGCGGCGGCGTAGCCAAGCGTGCCCTGCTGGAAGAGACCGACGTAGTAGAAGGTCACGTAGAGCGAGCCGTAGATGAGAAGGGTCGAGATGTTGACCACCGTGAAGTTGCGGGACCGGAACAGCTCGAGCGGGATGAGCGGGTGCGGCGCACGCCTCATCCAGAAGGGCAGCGCGATGGTCGCGAGAACACCTACCACGATGGCGACGTAACCGAGCGCGTCATGCCACGCGCGCTGCTGGCCGTAGATGGTGCCGAAGGCGAGCCCGCCGACCGCGAGCGCAACGATGGCGGCGCCGATCCAGTCGAAATGGCTCGTGGCCATCTCATCGCGACTTTCGGGGACATGCGTCCACGTCGCCCAGGCCGCGACGGCAACCAGCGGCACGTTGATGAAGAAGGCGGCCCTCCAGGAGATCGTGTCGACGAGCAGCCCGCCGAGCAAAGGGCCGAGGATCGTGGTGGCGCCCGAGGCTCCCGCCCAGGTGCCGAACGCCCGGCCCTGCTCCTCCCCCGAGAAGTTCGCGGTAAGCAGCGCCAGCGAGCCCGGTACCAGGAGCGCGCCGGCCGCGCCCTGCAGGATGCGGAACAGGACCAGCAGCTCCATCGTCGGCGCCAGGCCGCACAACACGGACGTGACGCCGAAGCCCAGCAGTCCCAGGAGAAATGTGCGCTTGCGGCCGTAGAAGTCGTTGACCGCGCCGGCAAGAATGAGGAGCGCGCTCAGCGTCAACAGGTAGGCGTTGTAAACGTACGACTGGCCCTCGAGCACGCCGAGGAACGTGCGCGGAAGGTCGCGTCCGATCCTCGGCAGGGCTACGTTGACGACCGTCGAGTCGAGGAACACGATCCCCGAGCCGAGCACGGCGGCCGCCAGGATCCAGCGTTTGGTGGTCATCTTTCCCTCAGAAATCCCGCCTTCCAAGGAAGTGTTCCAGCACACCCGGGCGCGACGCTTCGTAGACGGCGATCCGGTGGCCCGAGCCGGTCGCGAAGGAGATGCACGGGCCCATCGGGATCTCCACCTTAGCCTCGTTCTTCAAACCACGTTTGCGCAGCGCGGCCGTCGCGGTGCGCAGGTTGTCGACCCGGTAGATGAAGATCGGCCGCTCGCCCTCGAGGTGGTCCGTGAGGAGAATGTGCGGCGGCTCTTCGGTCAGCTGGAGCATGGCCACCCGGGCGCCCATTCCCTCGACCGCGAACACCAGCTTCGCTCCGAGCGAATCGACGAAGTGCTGCGCGTCCCTGGCTACGTCGTGACTCGGCGTGTACAGGTACTCGAGCTTCTGAAATGGGGTCACATGTCCTTGGCGATGCCGAAAAAACAGCCAAGGTGCTCGCCGTCGTGCATCGTGAGGTAGGCAAGGCCCAGGTACAGCGCCGGACCCACCTCGCGCACCTCGTCTTTCACCTTGCGCACGATCGGCGGGTTGCCATCGTGTCCGTAGTCGAGATGCACCGCGTCGAAGTCGCCGGCGTGAGATGGTCCGATGTAGGTGTGGAAGCGAAACCAGGTGACGCGCTCGCCGAGAAGCCGGTTGACGCCGTGACCGTGGCTTGCGGTTTCGTGGCTGAAGGTCTTGCCCTGCCACGGAAAAAGGTGTGACCGGGAGAAACGGTCAAGCCAGGCCTTGACGTGTGGCTTCTGCAGGCGCGGGACCGCGAGCATGCGCCCGTGCATCTTTCCGTCGAGCTCCTCGAGCGAGGGCGTTCTGGCATCGACGTAGAGCTCCATCAGCTCGTCCGGTCCGAGCGCAGCGAGGTCGTCGAGACTTCGCACCGGATTCGCCCGCTGGGCCGATCCCATCGCCGCAGGATAGTCCCGATCACGACCCGACAATGGGAGGGTGCGGGTCTGCACCTGGAACATCCTTCTGGGGCTCCGGCTCGCCCAGGTGCTCGCCGCGGTACGCGACCTTTCCGACTTTCGTCACCTGGACCTTTTCGCACTCCAGGAAGCCTCGGTGCATGACGGGAGGCCCGACGCCGAGGCGGTCGCCGAGGCGATGGGCCCCGGGTACGAGTACTTCCAGGCGACCGCGCAGATGTTTCGCGGCCGGGAGCAGGCCAACGCACTCATCTGGCGTCGCGGCCTGGTCTCGAGCGGAGCTGTTCACGTCCTCTCGCTCGACGAGGTCGATGTCAGCCGGTTCACGCGCGTCGAGCGCGCGCTGCTGCGCGCGATTCCGCCACAGAAACGAATCGCCATCAGGGCCGAGTCGGCGGACCTGCGCGTTTATGTCATGCACCTCGACGTTGTGGGTTTCACGCGCCGCCTCGAACAGTTCCGCGCGATCGTCACCGACGGGGCGGGCCGTCCTCCCGTGCGGCTCACGTTGATCGCCGGCGACCTGAACACGATCGGACCACCGCGCCTTCAGCTCTGGCGCCGCATCCGCGAGACCGCGCACGAGGCGGGCCTCGTGGAGCTGACGCGCGGGGTGAGGCGCACGCACTGGACGGCGCAGAAGCTCGACGCCATCTACGCGGCGGGCGACGTCAGTCCGCGGCACCACGCGTGGACCAGGAGTGTCCGCGCGTCGGATCATCTACCCGTGTTCGCGGAGCTTTGAAAAAGCTCGTCATCCTTCACATCGACGGCCTGAGCGCCGCAACGC
>DATKFA010000032.1:0-2866 GCA_035511715.1 Candidatus Acidiferrum sp.
GCCCCCGGAAGATGAACACCTGGCCGTCCTCGGGCAGCATGTTCAGCCGCTTCGCGTCGTCGGCGTAGATGAACGCGTTGATCAGGCTCTGGCTGTCCCGGACGGAGAAGCTGTAGTGGCCCTTCGAGCCCTGCTTCATGCAGGTCACCTCGCCCTTGACGAGCAGCGCCGTCAGGGGACGGAGCTCGCGCCGGATCTCGTTGGCGAGCTCGGTGACGGTGTACGGGCGAGGAGCCTCGTCTGGTCTCAGCACGGGACTAGCTTAGGAGCCCCTTCGTCTGCCTTCGCCAGACACCCCCCGCAAAGCGGGGAGGAGCTCCGTCAGCCCCCGATCTGCGACATCGATTTCGCGGGCTTGATGAATCCGGGCTTGTTGATCAGGTGCCCTTCCTCTTTGCGCCAGATCGCCGTCTCGATCACCGAACCAAGCCTTTCGTCGGAGACGCCCGACCGCATCAGGTCGCGCAGCGGCGTCTCGTGCAACGAGAACAGGCAGGTGCGCAGGCCCCCCTCCGCCGTGAGCCGGACACGGTTGCATGTCGTGCAGAACGCCTGGCTGACCGAGGAGATGAAACCGACGCCGCCGGGCGCGCCGTCCGCAAACATGAATCGGGTCGCAGGCCCCGGCCGGGGGTCGCTGAATGGCACCAGAGGAAACTGGTCCTCGATCTGCTCCTGTATGCGCAGGCTCGGCACCACCTGCTCGTTGGTCCAGATGTTGTCGCCGTCGAGCGGCATGAACTCGATGAAGCGAACCTCGTAACCCTCGCTGTGCGCGAGGCGCGCGAAGTCAACGACCTCGTCGTCGTTGCGGCCCTTCATCACGACCATGTTCAGCTTGATCGGCCACAGCCCAGCCTCTCGCGCGGCGTTGATGCCGTCCATCACCCGCGTGAACGCGTCGCTCCGCGCCATCTCCGCGAAACGGTCCATGTGCAGTGTGTCGAGGGAGATGTTTATGCGCTTGAGCCCAGCGTCCTTGAGTGCCTGTGCCTTCTGGCGCAAGAGCACTCCGTTCGTGGTCATCGTGATGTCGAGCGTCGGGTCGATCGCGTTGATCATCCCGATGAGCTCCTCGAGCTTCACCCGAACCAGGGGCTCGCCTCCGGTGATGCGGATCGTGCGGACGCCGTAGCTTTCGACGAAGACCCGGGCCAGCCGGGCGATCTCCTCGTACCGCAGGATGTCCTCCCGCTTCAGCCACTTCAGGCCCTCGGCGGGCATGCAGTAGATGCACCGGAAGTTGCACCGGTCGGTGACCGAGATCCGAAGGTCGTCCGCGACGCGACCGTAAGAGTCCCAAAGTTTCCTGTTGGGCATTTAGCCGATGATAGCCACGATGGGGTACGAGCACATCCTGCTCGAAATCGAGCCTCCGCTCGCCACGATCACGCTCAACCGGCCCAAGGTGCTGAACGCCCTGAGCCCGGCTCTGATCGGCGAGGTCTCGGGCGCGCTGACCGAGCTCGACTCCAACCCAGAGGTGCGGGCCGTGGTGCTGACCGGCGGGCCCAAGGTGTTTGCGGCCGGCGCCGACATCGGCGACATGGCCGACCAGTCAGCGGTCGATCAGCTCCTGCGCGATCAGACCGGCCGCTGGTTGCCGCTGGCCGGATTCAAGAAGCCGCTCATCGCCGCTGTGAACGGCTACGCGCTGGGCGGCGGTTGCGAGATCGCGCTGATGTGCGACCTCATCGTCGCCGGCGACGGCGCGAGGTTCGGCCAGCCCGAGATCAACCTCGGCATCATCCCGGGCGCCGGCGGCACGCAGCGATGGCCTCGCACCGTCGGTAAGTACATCGCGATGGAGGTCATGCTCACCGGCTCCGCGCTGACGGCACAGCGCGCCTACGAGCTGGGCATCGTGAACAAGGTCGTCCCCAACGAGAGGACGATCGAGATCGCAAAGCGAATCGCGCGGGAGATCGCGGCCAAGCCCCCGCTGGCCGTGCGTATGGCGAAAGAAGCGGTGCTGAAGGCGTTCGAGGGTCCGCTCTCAGATGGATTGGCGGCCGAGCGCAAGAGCTTCTATTTCCTGTTCGCCACCGAAGACCAGAAAGAGGGAATGCACGCGTTCCTGGAAAAGCGAAGAGGCGTGTTCAAAGGAAGGTAGAGAGATGGCAGTCGAAGTCGAGCAACACGTGAAGCTGGAGATCGAGGGCGGCGTGGCCTGGATCCGCATGAGCCGGCCGGAGAAGCTCAACGCCATTGGCGCCCTGATGCGGGCGCAGCTGGCGGAAGCGATCAAGCAGGCCGAGCGCGACGACGCGGCTCGCGTCGTGGTCTTGACGGGCAGCGGGCGCGCGTTCTCCGCCGGCGGGGACATCGGCGAGATGGATCAGGGCATGGACGCTCGAACGCCGGACGAGCTCGGCCGGGTTCTTCGCGACGAGTACGGCGCGATGTTCATCCGTCTGCGCACGATGCCCAAACCGGTCATCGCTGCGTTGAACGGTCCAGCGCTCGGCATCGGCGCGAGCTTCGCGCTCGCATGTGACATCCGCATCGGAACGCCGGAGGCTTACCTCACAGAGGCCTTCATCAACATCGGGCTCGTGATGGAAGGTGGGGCCAGCTACCTCCTGCCTCGCCTCGCCGGCCTGGGCGTGGCGTTCGAGATGTTCTTCTCCGGGCAGCCGCTCAGCGCGGCGGATGCGCATCGCCTCGGCCTCATCAACCGCATCGTGCCCGCCGACCGCCTCGAGCAAGAGGTCCGCGATCTCGCCAACCACATCGCCTCCCAGCCGCGCCAGGCGCTGGCGGGCGCCAAGCGCGCAGTAAACCGCGCCCTGCAGTCCTCGTACGAAGAGGCGGTCGAGTTCGAGTCGTACCTCCAGGAGGCACAGGTGGCAAACGGGGAGTTCCC
>DATKFA010000033.1:0-4966 GCA_035511715.1 Candidatus Acidiferrum sp.
GCGGTCTCGAGACCGACGCCGCCAACAGCGATGATCTCCAGCGCCGTCAGGTGCGCGCGTCCGCCGTGGTGGACCCGCACCCGCTTCTTGGACTTGTACCGGATGCTCTCGATGCGCGGGCCGCGCCGGTGGTCCATGACCCTGGCGTCGACCTCGACGCCTTCGAGCGCCGAGCCGACCTTCACCTCGCTGCCGTTGGTGAAAAGGAGCACGCGGCCGAGCTTGATCTCCGCTCCCGGCTCCACACTCATGCGGTCGACCAGGATTCGGTCCCCTGGCGCGACTCGGTACTGCTTGCCGCCGCTGACTACGACAGCCGCGAGCGAAGAATCAGGCTTGGGCACGGCGACGAATTGTACGAGAGTCCTCCCCATCCATGGGGAGGTGGCGCGAGGCGCCAGAGGGGCGCAGTCGAACCGGGCCCTCCGGAAACGCCACCGTCCGCCGCCGCCGCATCACCGACTGCGCGAGCCCGAGCGCGGCCAGCGTAGTGATCGTGGCCGAGCCGCCGTACGAGATGAGCGGGAGGGGGATGCCCGCGATCGGGAGCAGGCCGATGTTCATCCCGACGTTCTCCGCGACCTGGACGAGGACCATGCCGAACACGCCCGCGGCCAGCAGCTCGCCAAAGCGGTCTGGCGCCACGCTCGCGGTCCGGAGCAGGCGCAGCAGCAGCACGCCGAACAGCGCCAGCAGCACCAGGCTGCCCACGAGGCCGAACTCCTCGGCGAAAGTGGCGAACACGAAGTCGGTGGCCCGCTCGGGCACGAATCCGAGCTGCCCCTGCAAACCCTGCAGCCAGCCGCGACCGAGCAGCCCGCCCGAGCCGACGGCGATGCGCGCCTGGAGAAGGTTGTAGCCCGCGCCCAGCGGATCCTGCGCGGGGTGGAGGAAGATCTCGAGACGGCGCCGCTGGTAGCCGTGCAGGAGATGCGGGAGCAGCGGCACCGCCACGACGCCCGCGGTGACGACAGCTCCGAGCTGCGCCGGGCGCGCCCCCGCCAGAAACAGCATCCCCAGCGACACCGCGAGCAGGACGATCGTGGTGCCCAGGTCAGGCTGGCCGAGCACCAGGGCGGCGGGGGCGGCCACGAGGCCGAGCGCACCCACAAACGCACGCCACGTGATCCGGTCGTGGCGCGAGAGGTACGCGGCCAACGTGATGACCAGCAGCAGCTTGGCGAGCTCGGAGGGTTCCAGCGGGAATCCGCCGACCGACAGCCAGCGCCGCGCGCCGAGCGCGGTGTGGCCGACCAGGTGCACCGCCAGCAGGGCGACGAGCATCACGGCGTACAACGAGGGCGCGAGGCCGCGCAGACGCCGATAGTCATAGAAGGTGGCGGCGAGATACGCGGCCACGCCGGCGGTGACCCAGACGACCTGACGCACCCAATCGGCGCCCGCGCTGAATACGGTCATGACGCCCAACACGCACAGCAGCGCGACAACCGCCGGCTGCAGCCGATCGAGTCGCAGAGTCAAGCGCGGATGGCCGACACGTTCGCGCGGTAGAACTTCATGACGTCGACGCCGATCGGAGCGGCCTCGACCTCCGAAAGCTCCCCACGCTCGACGAAGATGGAGAGGGCGATCTCGGGCTGGGCGTACGGCGCGAAAAAGACGAACCACGCGTGGGTGGGCAGGTCGAGACCGCTTCCTCCCCACTGCGCGGTCCCTGTCTTGCCACCGCCGTCCGCGGGCACGCCGGCCGCGCGAAACCAGTAGTTCATGTTGTAGGGCCGGTTGATCTCCTCGCGCATGCCCTCGCGTACCGCCTCGATGTTGTCCGGCGACGCGGGCACGGTCCCGGTTACCACCGGCTGCTCCTTGCTCACCGCGCGCCCCGCGACGTCGCGCACCGCGTGGACGAGGGTCGGCCGCAGCAGATGGCCGCCGTTCGCGACGGCGGCTACGTATACAGCCTGGTTGAGCGGCGTGGTCAGCAGGTACGACTGGCCGATGCCGAACGTGATCGTGTCGCCCTCCGTCCACCTGCACGCGTCGGAGTTGAGGTCGGGCACGCCGCACTGCACCTGCTTCCAGATCCGGTCCGGCACCAGCCCGGCTACGACGCCGGGAAGCTCGATGTCCTTCGCCGCGCCGAACCCGTACGCGCGGGCGTATTTCGCGAGGGTGACGTCTCCGACCATCGCAGCGACCTGATAGAAGAATGTGTCGCACGACGTCGCGAGCGCCTTCGCGACGTTCATGGATCCCAGGCTGTAGCTCGCCCAGTTGTGATAGATCCAGCCGTTGACGTTGATGTAGGGCGGGCAGCTCAGCAGCGTCTGGGCCGTGATCTTGCCTTCCTGCAGCCCCGCCGTCGCCGTCACCATCTTGAAGGTCGATCCCGGTGCGTACTGCCCCGCGATCGCGCGGTTGAGCAGCGGCTTGTTGGGATCGCTGAGGAGCCGCGAGTAGTCGGCGTGCGAGATGCCGTGCGTGAACAGGTTGGTGTCGTAGCCGGGCAGGCTGACCATCGCCAGCACCTCGCCCGTCGTCGGGTCCATGACGACTGAGGCGCCCGCTGTCTTGCCGTCGCGTGCAAGTCCGGTCGCAAGCGACACAGCTGTCGCCCTCTGCAGCGACGCGTCGAGGGTCAGGTAGACGGCGTCGCCTGGAACCGGTGCCTGCATCGCGAGGACTCTCTGGAGCTGGCCGCGCGCGTCCACCTCCTCGTCCGCCCACCCGTCCGTGCCGCGCAGGAACGTCTCGAGCCCCGCCTCGACGCCGACCTTGCCTACCATCTCGTCGGGCTGGTAGCCCTGCGCCTGCAGCCTCTGCAGCTCGGGTGGAGCGATCGGACCGACGTACCCGAGCACGTGGCCGAACACGAGCGGGTCGACGTAGGTGCGCACGGAGCGCTGAGCGATCGAGATCCCCGGCATGTCGGGGAGCCGCTCGTTGACCGCGAGCTCTTCGGCCTGCGTGAGGTTCGCCTTCAGCGTCACGGGCCCGTACTGGTCCGCAGCCGACAGCAGCTGCGACGCCATCTTTTGTTCGGGCACCCCGACCAGCCGCGACAGCTCCGCCAGCTCGGCCACGCGGCCGGTCGCAGTGAGCGCGAGCCCGGCCGGAATCGCCACGACGCTCCACACGGGGCTGTTCTCGACCAGCGGCGCGCCGTGACGGTCGTAGATGACGCCGCGGTCTGCCTCGAGCACGACGTGGCGGACCGAATTCGCGCGCGCCAACGCCGCGAGACGTGGGCCGTCCGTCACCTGGAGGCGGGCCAGCTGGAACATGAGCACGCCGATGACGAGCAACGAGCCCAGCGCGGCGGACAGAAGGCGGAGCGACCAGCGCGACCGCGGCTGTCCTCCGCCCAGCTCTATTAGGGGCCCCCACGAAGTCACGGCAAAGCCTCTGACTTCGTGGGGATTTCGATCATGCGGGTTCGGGGTCGGGGACGAGCGCCCGCAACCTCCTGATGGCCTCGATCGCGAAGGGCGTCAACACCGCGTTGTAGATCGCTGCCGCAAAGGTCAGCTGCGCCACGACCGCTGCGTCCATCGCCGGCGTGCCGAGCAGTCCGTCGGTGAGCACGAGGGTGATGGAGTAGGCAACCGTGCCGGCGCCGGCTGTCAGGGCCGCGTGCGCCGTATTGGGCCGCTCGAGGTTTCTCGCCCACAGGCTCGTCGCGTAGGCGGCGGTCAGGAGCGCCAGCGCATGTGGGCCGACAGGGCCTGAGGCGGTGAGGTCGAGGAGCACGCCGCCGACGCATCCCCAGAGGAGCCCGGCGCGAACGCCCTGCATCCACGTGATGCCGACCACGGCGATCAGCACGAGGTTCGGAAACGCGCCGGCGATCGACAGCCGCGACGCCCAGGTCACCTGCACGAGCGCCAGCGCCAGCAACGTGCCGAGAACGGCAATCCGTCTCACGACGGAATGAAGTCCGTGATCACGAGCACGAAGCTGACGCTCGTCGGTTCATTCACCCAGGCCACCTCGGCCAGGTCCGAGGTCGAGGTGTCGCGGTGGGTGACGGTCGCAATCTCACCGATGACCAGTCCACGCGGGTAGCTGCCCCCGACGCCGCTCGTCAGCACCCAGTCGCCGTTCGACGCCGCGACCCCGATCGCGTGCTGGACGTCGAGCGCGAGCGCGGCCGGCCCGCCGCTGAGGGTGCCCTGCAGACCCGACTTCGAGAGGTATACGTTCACCCGGCTCAGCGGATCGGCCAGCGTCTGCACGTTGGCGGCGTGGGGACCCGCCTCCCGCACACGACCCAGCAGGCCGGCGCCCGTGACCACGACCATGCCGGGCTTGACCCCGTCGGCGGTGCCGCGGTCGATCTCGATGGTGCGCGTCAGGGCATCAGGCCCGGCGCCGATGACGTCGGCGGCGACCAGCTTGTGGCCCCAAGATTTCTGAAAGTCCAGCGCCTGGCGGAGCTGCGCGTTCTCCTTGGCCGCGGCCTGGAGCTCGACGATCTGGCGGCGCTCCTGCTCGTCGGCGGTCCGCAGCTTTGCGTTTTCGGCGCGCAGCGCCGAGACGTCGCCGAAGATCGCGGCGATGCGGTCGGCCCGGGCGGCCACCGAGGTCATGGCTTGCTCCAGCGGCGCGAGCGCGCTCTTCGCGGCGCCGCGCGCGCCCGCGGCCCACGTCTGCTGGCTCAGCATCGCCAGCAGCAGCATCGCGGCGCACAAAGTGAGGAAGAGTCCGGTGGAGCGAGGCGAGCTCTTCGCTCCGTACATGGGCCTAACTGCGGAGCGCTCTCGCGCGACGAGTTTTGATGAGCACGCGGCCCAGGCTGTCGATCTCCTCGAGCACGATCCCGGCGCCGCGCACCACGCACGTGAGCGGATCGTCCGCGATGCGGACCGGCAGCAACGTTTCGTGCGCGAAGAGCTGATCGAGGCCCGCGAGCAGCGCGCCTCCGCCACACACGACGATGCCGCGCTCCATGATGTCCTCGACCAGCTCGGGCGGAGTTGCGTCCAGGGTCGAGCGCACCGCGCGG
>DATKFA010000034.1:0-4810 GCA_035511715.1 Candidatus Acidiferrum sp.
TCGTCCTACCGGCCGACGCTGTGCGGCACGGCGGCTCTTCCGGTCTGCCGCTGGGGTGACTTCGAAGCGGCTTCGTTCGATGGCTCCGGCCACATCTGGTTCGCGGGCGAGTACGCCAACCAGTTCCAGGGCGTTAATACGCCGCCTGCGTGGGGGCGGAACTGGGGCACCTGGATCGGCGCGATCGCAGCGTCTTAACTGCTACTGAACGAGTGGGGCCGCAACCCGGCCCCACTCGTTCTCACAGCTAATCGAGCGGCGCACGCCGTCAAACTAGTCGGGTGCCCGAGGGCGAGCATCTAGACCCCAAGACCCAGTTCCGCCAGCTCTACGACCAGGAGTTCACCTCGGTCTACCGGTCCATCCGCGCCGTGGTTCTCGATCCCGCCGCCGCCGAGGACCTGACTCAGGAGACATTTGTCCGCGCCTATCGCGCCCGCAGCCGCTACACGCCGACCGCGCCGCCAGGGGCGTGGCTGCGACGGATCGGCATCAACCTCGCCATCTCTCACCTGCGCCGGCAGAAGCTCGCCCGCTTCCTGCCCGCTCGCCTGTATGTCGCGCCTGACCGCCGCGACTACGACCGCGCCGAAGCGCGCAACGTGGTGGACAAGGCCCTGGCGGCCCTCAGCCCGAAGCTTCGGGCTGCAATCGTCCTTCACTATTACGAAGGGTTGACGCGCGAGGAGATCGCCGAGGTGCTGGGGGTGCCTGCCGGAACGGTGGCCTCACGCATCGCCAAGGCGGTGGCGATAATGCGGAAAAACATGGGGAGCGATCAGCAAGGCGACACCGAGCGTTCGAGAAGTGAAGGTGCCCTACGTGGAAGATAACGCCACTCAGGGAGGGCAGCACATGCCCTCCGAAACGGACGTCAGCCGGATGATCCGGGCAGAGGTCGAAACCTGGACTCCCCGGCGTGGCCCGGACTGGTCGGACTTGATGATCCGTCTTGCCGCCGCCGGGCCCTCGCCGTGGGCGATCTACGCCGCCGCCAGCGCGGCGCTCGTTGTCATCCTCGTGGGCGCCTTCCTACTTGGATCGTGGCTGCAAATCGGCGCGCTCGCGCCGCAGCCTATCTCGACCCACGTCCACTAACTACATGAGGAGCTCGATCTCCTCGTAACCACCGCGGCGCCGCGCAGCCGCCACGACCGTCGACGCCGCGGCCAGGTCCCAGATGGCCAGCCCATGCGACTCGAACAGCGTGATCCCTGGCCGCTCGGGTCGCTCCCAACGCCCCGCCACGACTGACGCCAGCTCCACGGCTTGAGCCCAATCGAACTTACCTGCCTCGTGGGCCTGGATCAGATCTCCGCTCTCGAGCTGCGCCGCGGCCAGCTGATCGACCACGACGGTCTGGGCGCGCGCTACGAGGTCGACGGGCAGCTCGGCGCGGTTGCGGAAGTTGGAGCCGACAGCGGCGACCAGCGCTTCGGGCTCGACCCAGTCCGCCTCGATCACCGGCGAATGGCTGGTGGTGATCGTCACGACCACGTTGGCGCCGCGCACCGCTGCCTCGGCGCTCTCTGAGGCGACGGTGTGGACCCCCAGCTGCTCCTCCTGCTCGGCGGCGAAGATGGCGCGCTTCTCCGGATCGCGGCTGTACACCCTCAGCTCCCCGATCTCGAGTGTCCGCGACAGGGCGAGGGCCTGGGTGGACGCCTGCCAGCCGGTGCCGATGATCGCCACCCTGGCGGGACCGGCCACGCCGAGCGCCCGGGCCGCGATGGCGGTGGCCGCTCCGGTGCGGTAGGCGCCCATGAAGTCGGACTCGATCAACGCCTCGAGCGACCCGTCCAGGCCGAACAGCACGACCAGGAACCGCACGTGACCGTTCCCTACCGTGTACGCCTTGAGCCCGCTGACGCTGGCGCCGGGGTAGGCGGCGAACATGACGTTGAGCAAGCCGCCTGGAAAAAACGCCCGCCGTCGCGGTTCATTGTGGGCGTCGCCGTCGGCAAGCTCCTTCATCGCTGCCTCGACCGCCGCGATGACCTCGTCCATCTCGATCAGGTCCTGGACGTCGCTCTCGCGGAGGATCAATGTCACGAAACGGCAGAATAGCGACCTCAGACAATGTCAGCCCGCCCGCTCAACGTCGGCCTCATCGGCCTCGGCACCGTCGGCTCGCAGGTGGCCGAGCGGATGCTGTCGTGGGGCCCGCAGCTTTCGCGCCGGGCCGGGGTGGAGCTCTGCCTCAAGCGCGTCCTCGTGCGGGACAAGAACAAGCACCGCTCCATCCAGATCGATCCCGAGCTCCTCACGGTCGATCCCGCCAGCGTTATCGACGATCCGTCGGTCGATGTCCTGATCGAGGTCGCAGGCGGCGACGAGCCGATGCGCTCCTACATGGAGCAGGCGATTCAGAACGGAAAGCACGTGATCACCGCCAACAAGATGGTCATGGCCAGGCACGGCCCGGAGCTGCTGGACCAGGCCGCCGAAAAGAACGTCGACCTCTATTTCGAGGCGGCGGTGGGTGGCGGCATCCCGCTGATCAGCACCTTCCGCACCGACCTCCAGGCGAACCGCATCGAGCGCGTGTCCGCGGTGATCAACGGCACCACCAACTACGTGCTCGGCCGGATGGCATCGGCGGGACTGGCGATGGGCGACGCCGTGCGCGAGGCGCAGGACGCCGGCTACGCGGAGGCTGATCCAGCCGACGATCTCGGTGGTTTCGACGCCACGTACAAGCTTGCGATCCTTGCGTCGATCGCCTACGAGATCAAGGTGCGGCCGGACGGGATCTATCGCGAGGGCATCGAAGGGATCGAGCCGGTGGACTTCCGTTACGCGCGCGAGCTCGGTTACGCGATCAAGCTCATCGCGCACACGCAGCGCCATCCCGGCCGCGTCGAGGCGCGCGTCCACCCCGCGATGATTCCGCTCGATCACCCGCTCGCGCGCGTCGAGGGCGCGGAAAATGCGGTCTTCGTCGAGGGCGACCTGGTCGGAGAGGTTCTTCTCGTCGGCGAGGGAGCGGGTGGCCGGCCGACCGCGTCGGCGGTCGTCGGCGACCTGATCGACCTGGCGCGTTCGATCCGCCGCGGCGTGCAGAGCCGGCCCTCGTTCAGCTTCGACGACCGGGTCGGCGTCGTGCCGATAGGTGAGGTGACGACGCGCGCCTACTACCGGATCCTCGCCGAGGACCGGCCGGGTGTCGTCGCGGCAGTCGGGCAGGTCTTCGCAGAAGAAGGGGTCAGCATCTCGAGCTTCATCCAGAAGGACGCCTGGTCCCATGACCACACCGCCGAGCTCGTCGTCACCACTCATCCGTCGCTGGACGCCAGCCTGCAGCGCGCGCGCGAGCGGATGGCGCAGCTCGAGCCGGTGCGCGCGGTCTCATCCTTCCTTCGCGTCTTCTAATAAGGAGACGGGCATGGGCGTGATCGCGCGTTATCGCGAGCACCTACCTGTCGGGCCGCGCACGCCCGTGGTCGACCTGCAAGAAGGCTCCACGCCGCTCGTGCCGAGCCACAACATCGGACGGGCGCTCGGACTCGAACACCTCTACTTCAAGTACGAGGGCCTGAACCCGACCGGGTCCTTCAAGGACCGCGGCATGGTCGTCGCGGTGGCGAAGGCTCTGGAAGGGGGCAGTCGCGTCTTCATGTGCGCGTCGACCGGCAACACGTCGGCGTCGATGGCCGCGTACGCGGCCCGGACAGGCGCACGGGCGATTGTCGTCGTGCCCTCCGGCGAAATCTCTTTGAACAAGCTGTCCCAGGCGCTGATGTACGGCGCAAAGGTCGTCGCGCTCAAGGGCAACTTCGACCACGCGCTGGAGACTGTGCGTGACCTTACGAGCCACTACCCTGTCGCGCTGATGAACTCGGTCAACCCCGACCGCATCCAGGGACAGAAGACAGCGGCCTTCGAGGTCGTCGACGAGCTGGGCGACGCGCCCGACTATCTGCTGCTGCCAGTCGGCAACGCGGGCAACATCACCGCCTACTGGAAGGGATTCCGCGAATACCAGGCGGCCGGCCGATCGACGCGCTTGCCGCGCATGGTGGGCGCCCAGGCGGACGGCGCGGCGCCCATTGTCAACGGAGCACCGGTCGCGCAGCCGCGCACGGTGGCGTCGGCGATCCGGATCGGCAACCCCGCGTCATGGGAGGGAGCCACGTCGGCGCGCGACGAGTCGGGAGGGATGATCGCGGCCGTGACTGACACCGAGATCCTCTCGGCGCAGATCCGGTTGGCCGACAGCGAGGGCCTCTTCGCAGAGCCTGCGTCGGCCGCGCCGCTCGCTCTCCTGTTCCGGCTCGTGCGTGAAGGCAAGATCCAGAAGGACGCGACCACGGTCGTGGTCCTGACCGGATCGGGGCTGAAAGACCCTGACGCCGCCCTTAAGAACGTCGAACCACCCATTGAGATGGACGGTGACGCGCGCACACTCGCTAAGGTCTTGAAGCTGTGAATACCTCGGATAGTCCCGACTATCCACGCCTCCGCCGACCGAAAACCCCGGATGGTCCGGACGATCCGGTGTTGGTGAGGCGGCGATGCGCATAAAGGTTCCCGCCTCCGTCGCCAACATCGGTCCAGGCTTCGATTGCATGGCGATGGCCATCGACCTCTGGCTCGAGGTCGAGGCCAACGAGGCCGACCGTCCGGCCTGGGATTACGAGGGCGAAGGCGCCGACTACCTCTATGCCCACGAGAACCCGTTCACCCGCCTGAACATGAAGGGCCGCGTCCGCAGCGAGATCCCCATGGGCGTCGGCCTGGGCAGCAGCGCCGCAGCGAGGCTCGCGGCCTCGGCGCTCAGCAGCCCGTGGGACGTCAAGAGCCACGTCAT